>NZ_FXUJ01000011.1:0-133180 GCF_900182865.1 Desulfonatronum zhilinae | reverse complement strand
AGCCTTTCAAGTCGTTACATGGCAAAAACTCCTATTAATCCATTAATTTCAAACAAATACATGTCTTGGCAATGACAATGTTGGGACACTAGTGGAATTCAGCAAAGAAAAAAGAAAAGGCACCGTTTTTTAACGGTGCCTTTTGATTGCTTGGTAGCGAGGGAGGGACTTGAACCCCCGACTCTGCGGATATGAGCCGCATGCTCTGACCACCTGAGCTACCTCGCCCTTGGAGGGAGTGCCTCCCGAACAAGAATTTGGTTACATATAGATTTGGGTTTCGTTTGGCAAGTAGTTGTGGCCGAGAAAATTAATTCGCGTCGCGGATTAGGTCGATGACCACGACTTCAGGACGTGCGCCGACGCGCAGCGGCGGGCCCCAGGTGCCTGCTCCGGTGGTCACGAAGAGGTGGCTGTCGCTTTGCTGGAAGTGACCGGCGAGATATTTGTGCTGCATTCCGACGAACCAGTGGAATGGAAAAATCTGGCCGCCGTGGGTGTGGCCCGCGACCATCAGGTGGATGCCCAGGGGCGCGGCTTTTTCGTCCCAGGCCCAGGGCCGGTGGGTGAGCAGGATCTGGAAGTGGTCCGGCGAGAGTTCGGGAGTGAGCCGGTCCAGGTGGCGGATCATGAATTCGCGGTCCATGTAGCCCCAAGTCGGATCGTCGATGCCGATCAACTGGATGCCCGTGTCCGGCAGGATCAAGGTCTCGTTGCGCAACAGGCGGATTCCGGCCAGGTTGTGAAAGGTTCGGCTGGTTTGCAAGCCGACGTAGAATTCATGGTTGCCCAGGACGCCGAAAACGCCCAAAGGTGGGGCGAGGCGGGCCATGGCAGAGGCCTTGGGGTTCAGCCACTCCGGATGGTCGTTGATCTGATCCCCGGCCAGCAGCACCAAGTCCGGCTCCAGTTCATCGACGAACCCGACCAGTCGTTCTACCCAAGTCTGCCGGGTCATTACGCCGAAGTGGGTGTCGCTGACCAGCACGATGCGGGTGTCCGCGGTTACCAGAGGCGTGCGGATTTCGATCCGGGGCGTTTCCCACTGCGTGGCCGCGTACAGGCCGTAGAGCACGATGATCGCTGTCAGGGCCAGGACCGTGAGCAGTTGGCGCGGGCCGCGGGGGAACCAACGAGTTTTGGCCGCGGGCGGAAGTTTGAGCAGGGCTTGCAAGACCATACTCAGGATTTGCAGCCAGAACAGATAAAAGACCGTCCCCATCCAGACAAAGACCAGCCACCACAGGATGCGCACCAAGGGCTGAGGCCAGTCCGCCGGGATCAGGTAGGCCAGAAACGGGGTCGCGGTCAGGGCCAGGACCGCCGGCAGGCCGATCAGCCATTTCCGAAGTCCGAGGCCGAGCTGAGCGCCCATCCGCGCCCAGACCAGCAGGTGCATGGACAGATAGACCAGGCCCGCGATTTGAAAAAACGTCATCCTTTCTCCTCGTCCACGGTTTTACGGGTATGTTTGACGCTTTTGCGCCGTTTCTTCCGATCCAGTCTGCGTTGTCGCGCCGCCAGGGTCGGCTTGGTGGGACGGCGCGGTCGGGGCGGATGCCAGGATTCGGCGATCAGTTCCGCCAACCGAAGCAAGGCGTCGGTACGGTTGCGCTCTTGCGTCCGGTACCGGCGAGCCTCGATGATCAACTCCCCTTCGTCGGTCATCCGCCTGCCTGCCCGAATGATCAGACGTCGGCGAACATCCTCGGACAGTAGAGGGGTGGAGTGAACGGTGAAGCGCAGGCGCACCGCCGTGGAAACCTTGTTCACATTCTGCCCACCCGGTCCGGAACTGCGCAGAAACTCCATCTCCACGTCGGGAGAGCGTTCGAGTTGGTCAAGAGATATTGGGAAAGGGGGCATGGAATTGGTCGGGAAATGATTTTTGCCTGGAAGTCAACGATTGCAGGAAGAGGGGGGCGTCCGGCCTTTGTTGGTTGAGGTTACCTTTTGAGGGGGTGGGGAGCAAGAATGGAGTGTCGAGTATACGAAGCGAGGTTTTTCAATGGAGTTCTGCCGCGTATGGTCGAGGCCGCGCGAGTGATTGCTTGAGTGGGGCGAAGGGGCTATTGTTGCTATCAAGGCGCGAGGCCGGGCCACGAGGCAAGAATGAACTTTGGCTCGTGCGTCGCTTTTGGGAATGCATGCGCGCGGCCTTTGTCGATCTGTCAGGACACTTTTGTGAATGGAGTCAGGGATAATATGGTTTTTATGGCCTCTCAGTCCAACCCGCCGATCATCGAGGCCCGCAATCTGCGCAAGCAATTCGGGTCGTTCACTGCCGTGGACGACCTGAGCTTTCACGTGGAGAAAGGGGAGTTTTTCGGGGTGTTGGGGCCCAATGGGGCGGGGAAGACCACGGCTATTCGGATGATCTACGGTTTTTCCCCCTTGACCTCCGGAAGCATGCGGGTTTTCGGGCTGGATATCGGGCAGGGCTGGCGGGAGGTTCGGTCCAGACTGGGGGTCTGCCAGCAGGAGAACACCCTGGACCCGGATCTGACCGTGGAGCAGAACCTGCTGATCTTCGCCGGATATTTTTCGTTGCCCAAGGTTGTGGCCGGACGACGGACCCGTGAACTGCTGGAGTACTTCGCCCTGGAGCACAAGAAACAGGCCAAGGTGGAGCACCTTTCCGGAGGCATGGCCCGGCGGTTGATGCTGGCTCGGGCCCTGATCAACGAGCCGGAGCTGATCATCCTGGACGAGCCGACCACCGGCCTGGACCCGCAGTCCCGGCATCAGGTCTGGGACAAGCTCCGGGAGCTGCGAAGCCGGGGGCTGACCATGCTGCTGACCACGCACTACATGGAGGAGGCGGCCTGGCTGTGCGACCGGTTGATCATCGTGGACCACGGACGAGTGCTGGTGGAGGGGACGCCGCGGGAACTGATCCGGGAGCATGCCGGGGATTCGGTGGCGGAGGTGGAGTCACCTACCGAGGAACTGCGGGCGTTTGTCCGTTCTCACGGTCTGGCCCACGATGATCTTGGAGAGCGAATCATCATCTACAACACCCTCGGGCCGGAATTGGAACGCCGGTTGCGGGAGGAATTCTGCGCCCAGACCTGTACATTCCGTCAGGGGAGCCTGGAAGACGTGTTCCTGCGCTTGACCGGAAGGGGGTTGCGAGAATGATCCGGACCGGAAGGTATTCGTTGCGGTTGTTGCGTGTCTGGCTGCGTAATCTGGTGGTGTACCGGCGGATCTGGAAGGTCAACTTCCTGGTTCCGCTGCTGGAGCCGCTTTTTTACCTCCTGGCTTTCGGCATCGGGTTCAGCGGACTGGTGGGGGAGGTGTTCTATGCCGGAGAAAGCCTGACCTACGTGGCCTTCATCGCTCCGGCCCTGCTGGCCGTGGCGATCATGTTCAACGCCTTTTACGAGACTACCTTCGCCTCGTTCGTGCGCATGTACTACCAGAAAACCTTCGACGCCATGCTCTCCACGCCGCTGTCCCTGGAGGAGATCATCACCGCGGAGATCCTTTGGGGGGCGACCAAATCAGTCCTGGCCGCCGGGCTGATGCTGATGGTCATCGCCCTGTTCGGGCTGGTTCGTCTGCCCGAGGGGCTATGGATTCTGCCTCTGGCCTTTTTGGGCGGCATGGTCTTCGGCTCGGTGGGCATGTACTTTACCGGGATCACGCCGAGCATCGACATGTTCAACCTGCCGATCTTCCTGTTCGTCACCCCGCTGTTCCTGTTCAGCGGGACGTTCTTTCCGGTGGCCGGGTTGCCGGAATGGGCCCAGGTCGTGGCTTGGCTGTCGCCGCTTTACCACCTAGTAGAACTGTCCAGGCTGGCGACCATGGGCCGGATGGAGAGCAGTGCCGTGATCAGCCTGGGGTACTTGTTCCTGTTCAGTGGGGTGTTTTTCATGTTGGCGATCCGGGCGATGCGGCGGCGGCTGGTCAAGTAGTGTTTCATCCGGAAACGATGGCGTGTCCGGTGGGAAACGAGGGGGCCGCGAGGTGGGCTTCCTTGGCCGTCAAGCTTCGGTGGGCTGCTCGACTTTGCGCTTTCTGGCTTTGACCTTTTGCACGGAAACCAAGGCGTCCAGTTCGAACTTGGCCACCTTGTAGCCCATCTGGCGCTGGGTCAGGCCCAGTTCCTTGGCGGCCCGTGCCTGGATCCAGTCGTTGCGGCGCAGAGCCGCGATCACCTCTCGCTTTTCCATCTCCCGCAGCAGGGCCGGTTTGTTTGAGGTGCCGGGGGGGGCAAGCTTGCCCTGGCCGTGAACCGGGCCTTCGGTCGTTCCGGGGCGGGGCGAAAGGTAGGGCTGGATCAACTCCGGCTGGATCCGGTCCTGTTCGGTGAGGATCACCAGCCGTTCGATCAGGTTCTCCATCTCCCGGACGTTACCCGGCCAATCGTAGCCCTTGAGCTGTTCCAGGGCCTCCACGGAGAAGTGGATTTCCCGGTCGTACTCCCGGCTGACCTTGCGCAGGAAATGGATCAGCAGGCCTTCGATGTCCTCCTTGCGCTCCCGCAGAGCCGGGGTGTGGATGGGGAAGACGTTCAGGCGGTAGTAGAGGTCCGGACGGAAAGCCCCCTGGTTGGCCAGGATTTCCAGGTCCTTGTTCGTGGCCGCCAGGATGCGCACGTCCACCTTGCGGGTCTTATTGCTGCCCAACCGCTCGAACTCCTTCTCCTGAATGAACCGGAGTAGCTTGGCCTGCAACCCCAAGGGCAGTTCGCCTATTTCGTCCAGAAAAATGGATCCTTTGTGCGCTTCCTCGAACTTCCCCGGCTTGGTTCCCATAGCCCCGGTGAACGCCCCTTTTTCATACCCGAACAGCTCTGATTCCAGAAGGTTTTCCGGGATGGAAGCACAGTTGACCTTGATGAACGGGAAGTTTTTCCGTTCGGAAAGGTCGTGGATGATCCGCCCGATCAGGGTTTTGCCCGTGCCGGACTCGCCCTGGAGCAACACCGTGGCCTTGGTCGGGGCGACCCGTTCGATCTGGCGCTGGACTTCCAGCATGGCCAGGCTGCGTCCGACGATGTAGGGGCCATCGGAATTCCTGGAGACTTTGGAGCGCAGGGACGCGTTTTCGGCCCGTAGTTCCTGGAACTTCTCGTTCAGACTGATGAACTGGGCGATGAGCACGGCCACGACCTGCAGGAATTCGATGTCTTCCTGGGAGGAGACATGGTCTTCGAAAAGACGGTCCACGTTGAGAACCCCGATGGCCTGTCCCTGAAGCATGACCGGAACGCCGATGAAGGTCAGGTGCTGCTTTTCCAGGGTTCGGGATTGGGTTTTATTCAGGAACAGCGGCTCTTTGCGGATGTCCGGGATGGCATAGGGCTTGCCGGTCTGAAAGATCTTCCCGGTAATGCCCTCGTCCAGGCGGTACACCCCGCGACGCATTTCTTCCCCGGTCAGTCCATGAGAGGCCGTGATGAACAACATGCCGGTCTTGCGGTCCAGGAGGGTCACCGTGGCCCGCTTCATGCTCAGCGTCTCCGAGAGGATCCGCAGCACATCCCTGAGGGTGTTTTCCAGGTCCGGCAGGTTGGCGATAATTTCACTGATGCTGGAAAGGACTTTCAGCTTGAGATCTCTGGTGTCTGGACGCATACTCTCGGATATCGCAAAAAGTATTCCAGATATGCAAAAATGGTAATTGTTTAAATTGTATGAATTTTATTTGCAGTTCCCACACTGTTACCCATTTTTGACCGACAAAAATGGGTAATCAGTGATTCTATGTTTACGTTAATGTAAAGAGTGTTTGTTTCGACCGTGGGCTGTACCTGATCCGTGCTTTTCGCTAACAGTCTGTTGAAAAACTCCCAATTGCTGCGTCGCTGCAAAAAGTTCAAACTCTCACGTATGAATAAATACGCTTCGACCTTGAACTTTTTTTGCTCCTTGCACTTGGGGTTTTTGAACGGACTGCCGGATAAGGACTTTTTCAACACTTAGCTAACCTGCTTCGCGGTATCTCTTCGCTCGCGGTCCGGCTTGTCTTGATTTTGCGGCATCGCAACCATTTGTTTTGAACAACATTATCTTGCTGGTAACTACTCAGCTCATCCGAGTAAAAGTGGCCTGGATACCCGCCTTCGCGGGTATGACTGGCTCGGAGACGGCATTAAAAACATGTCATTCCCGCGAAGGCGGGAATCCAGCTTCGGAATGAGGCTCTACCCAGGCTGTGCTGAATAGTTACTCTTGCTGAAGGAATTATGTCGCTGATGAGTCGTGTCGGTGGACGGGGGCTCGGGCCCTCCGCGCTGACCATCGCGGGCTGGACTTTCGCGGTGGCGATACTGGCCGTCATGGCGGCTTTCGGAGCGGCTTTTGACTGGAGCGTGGTCCACGTCGAGGCCGCTCAATGGACCCATGCCTGGTGGCTCGTGCCGATATTGATCCTGGCCCAGGCCCTGCCTTTCGCCTTCGCCCTGCCTGGTTCGGTGATGTTTCTGGTCATCGGGCTGCTCTACGACCCGCTGCCGGCAGCGGCGATGATCGCCGCCGGAGGCGTGATGGGCAGTATGGCGGCCTACTACTTCTCCGGAAGGCTGGCTGTTTCCTGGGTGGAACGGGTTCAGCGGCAAAAGGTGTACAGGGTTTTGCGGAGCAACACGAACTTCCTGATGCTTTGCGCCATGCGCACCTTGCCCGGCTTTCCCCATTCCGTGATCAATTACGGTTCCGGGTTGTTGCGGATCCCCCTGAAACGTTTCATTTTCAGCGCGATTCTGGGGTATCTGGTCAAAGGCATGCTGTACGCCTCCATCCTGCATAACGTCGTGGACGCCGACGAGGCCGGGGAACTGTTCAGCCTGGAGGTGATGTGGCCGTTGTTGGTCCTCGCGGGCTTGTTCGTCGCGGGTTTTGTTCTGCAAAAGGCATTTGGCGGATCACAGTCGACAAGCTGATGATCGAAGTCGTTGATGTCACGCCACGGGTAGAAATACGGAGTTCCGGTTGTCGAGCATGGAATTGAGTGTGCTTTCAGACTTTTTATGGAGACCGCGAGGCGATCGTGAGTGACAACTTGGCGAAATCATATACTTCCGCGCAGGGCGGCCAGCAGGATGGGCGGCTGCTCGACTTGGTGCATGCCCCCCTGGAAGCAGTGGCCGCGTACTGGCTTTCTTTGAAAAAGACCCTGGATCAACGGAAGAATGGAAAAATTCTACCCGAAGAGGCCAAGCACGCCACCGAGCCGTTCATCAAACACCTGCTGAAGCTTCTGCAGTCCGGCCTTTCTCCGGAAGACTGTCGACGCCTGGCCGGGATCAAGCAGCGCAATTTGCTGCGGGATCTGCACCGCAAGCTGGATCTGCTGGCCATTTGCCTGTTGGGCATCGCGGACAATGAAAACCCGCAGAAAGTTTTGATCCGCATCATATCCAGGTTTTCCATCTCCCCGATTTTCGAGAAGGAAGTCTTTGAGATCGCCCAACAAGCCCTTCAAAGTCTGGACAATCCCAAGACCAGGGAGCGTTTTCTGCTCATCGATCAATCCATGAAGATCGAGGCTTTGATCATCAACATGATGGTTTACTCCATGTTCGCCCGGCGCAATGATCTGAAGAAGATGGTCGTGTTTTCCGAATACATCCGGTCCTATTATTTTTCCGAGGGCATGGCCCTGATCCAGGATGGGTTTGAACACGATTTCGTAAAGTACCGGTTGATCCTGCTGCGCAAGGAAATTTTGGCGGACATGGAAAACAAAATGGAAATGTCCGTGGAGATGTTTTTGGGCATTCGCAAGGGACTCGCTTACGAGGACCTTTTTCGAGTCTACGATTCGTTCACGTTGTAGCACACGTTTCCATTGAGTATTGACGATTTCCCGAGTCTAGCGGCATGAAGAGGTGAGCATTGGGTAAAATAGTGGTCGGGAAAAAAGTCTTGATGGAGTTGGCCGGAATCAGGGACAAGCTCCAGTCCTTTTTCGTCGGCTACATCAACAGGCGCTGCGTGATCACTACTTTTCCTTTGGTTCCAGATGTCAACCGCCCGATGCTTCTGGAACATCTGTACAAGGGGAATTCGTTGACGGTCCGGTATATCCATTCCGGGACGGTTATGGGCTTCACCTCAGAGATTCAGCACGTCGCCTTCACGCCGTATTCCCTTCTGTTTTTGAAATATCCCGGACAGATTGAGTCCTTCAACTTGCGCAAAGACGACCGGGTGGCTTGCCTGTTTCCGGCTTCGGTGATTCTCAACGACGTCTCGTTTCCCGGAGCCTTGTCAGACATCAGCAGATCCGGATGCAACATCGCCTTGCCCGTCTCGGACAATCACACCTTCAGTGCTGAAATCGGCAGTCAAGTGGTCTTGCATTGCCCCCTGCTGTTTGCGTCGGATCAAGCGGAAATTTCCTGCACGGTCAAGCAATTGAACAAAAATGGTGTGAAAACTGGTCTTGGTTTGATGTTTTCCCATGTCCCGGACGATCTTTTGGTCCGGATCAATACTTACATCGAACAAACGCGGATGTTCATGGATGCCGATTGATGGCCATTTTGGTAGATATTCGAGCGGATTCCGGGCTTAGCCGAACCATCGGCCGGTTTGCCGCCGGAATGGCCCTGCTCCTGTTTTTGGTCTGGATGTGGTTGCGTCCGGGAGGGGAACTCAGCGCTTTCGCTGGAGTGGTCCTGTCGGTGGTTGCCGCGGGCTGCCTCTCATATCGACATGAGGTGCATATTGATCAACGGGCCGATGTGGTGGAGCAGTATCGGCGGATTCTGTTTCGGGAGCGTCACCGGGGATTTTTATTCAGCGATTTTCGGGCCGTGGGCGTTGCGACCGTACTGGGCGGGGACTTGCGACCCGTCTATCTGGCTCATGTGATCGAGCTGCGGGGCCGGACTCGGCTGGTTTTGCCGGGAGTGCATTTTGGCCTGGAAAAGGCCAGGGCTGAAGCGGCCGATTTGGCACGAGAACTGGATCTGCCTCTGGAATCCCGGGTGCGCACTATTCTGTGGTCCTGACCCGGAAAGCCGTTGACTGTGGTCAGCCCGGAACCACCTGATAAAAGCCGCCGGATTCCAGCAGGCGCAAGGGGACGGCGAAGAGGTCGGTCAGGGCCTGTTCCGTGAGCACGTCCTGTTTCGGGCCGTCAGTCACGATACGGCCTTTCTTGAGCAGGACGATCCGGTCTATTTCCGGGGGGATTTCGTGGATGTGGTGGGTGACCAGGATCATGGTTTTGCCGCGGCGCATCAGTTCGCGGATCGTGGCCAGGTAGTGGAAGCAGGCCGCGATGTCCAAACCCGAGGTGGGTTCATCCAGGAGCAAGGCCTCGGGGTCATGGGCCAGGGCGCGGGCCAGCAGCAGGCGGCGTTGTTGTCCCGTGGACAGGGATGCGTAAGGTCTTTGGGCCAGGTCCGCCCCGGCGATTTGTTTCAGGATCAGCTCGGCCCGGTCGTGTTCCTCGCGGGAGAACCGCTGATGGGCATAGGTGCCGATGGATGACCTAAGCCCGGAGAGGACCACTTCCCGCCCGCTGGCCGTGCCTTGATAGTCCTGTTGCAGGTCGGAGGAGACGAAGCCCAGCCGGGAGCGCAGTTTCCAGACGTCCCATCTTTCCCGGCCGAACAATCGCAGGACCGTGTTCGGCTCCGCCGCGGGATAGAGTTCACGGGACAACAGTTTGAGCAGGGTCGTCTTTCCGGCACCGTTGGGGCCGAGAAGTACCGTGTGTTGACCATGCTCAATGGTCAGGTTCAGGTCATGAAAAACCCGGCTCCGGCCTCTGTAGACCGTGGCCGCGCGGATATCCAGAATAGGGGGCGTTATGCTGGGCATTTCGGGGCACTCTAGCTGCGAGCAGCGGTTTTGACAATTCGGTCAGGCCCTTCTACCTTGACTGTTTAATCGTAACTATTCAGCACAAAGTAATGCTGTTGTCGGGGTCGGAATCGGAATCGGAATCGGAATCGGGATCGAAAAGGGTGGGGTTCGTTCAATTATTTTCCGTTCCGATGCCGATACCGATAGCGACCCCGATAGCCGGAGTAAGAGCGGGCGTAAGATGTGCTGAGTAGATACGTTTAATCAACGATTTTCAACGATTTGCCCGAGAATCGGGCAGGGAGCATGCCATGCGCGAGGTTGACGTACTGATCATCGGCCAGGGACCGGCGGGATTGTCCGCGGCCATTTACACCGCCAGGGCCGGAATGAAGACAATGGTCCTGGGGTGCACGCCGAAGGTTGCCGGGGATTATGATATCGACAACTATTTCGGTTTTGACGAAACCATTTCCGGCAGGGAACTGATCGAGCGCGGCACGCGGCAGGCGCAACGGTTCGGGACGGAGGTTCTGTGCGACCGTGTCCTTGGTGTTCACCTGGGAGAGCAGGGCCGGTACCATGTCCGGAGCGAACAGGGCGAGTACGAGGCCTGGGCGGTGATTCTCTCCACCGGCGTGGCCAGGGTCCGGCCGGGTATCGAGAATCTGCACGACTATGAAGGCAAGGGCGTTTCCTACTGCGTGAGTTGCGACGGCTTCTTTTTCCGCCAAAAACAGGTCATGGTGCTGGGCGAGGGGAATTTCGCGGCCAATCAGGCTCTGGAGCTGCTGCACTATACGTCCGAGGTCCATGTTTGCACGCAGGGCAAGGCCCTGAACATGGGGGCGGAGTTTCTGGGCAAGCTGCGTGAGGCCGGAATACCGGTCTCGGAACGCAAGATCGCCAGGCTGGAAGGGGAGGACGGTCTGTCCGCCGTGCGGTACGAGGACGGCGGGCATGACGCGGTGGACGGGCTGTTCATCGCCATGGGCCAGGCCGGGACTTCCGATTTCGCCGTCAGCCTGGGGCTGGTGATGCGCAAGCAGTTCATCGAGGTGGATGAACAGCAGCGGACCAATATCCCCGGAATTTTCGCGGCCGGAGACTGCGTCGGGCGATTTTTGCAGATCAGCGTCGCCGTGGGAGAAGGAGCCCTGGCCGCCAGGTCCGCCATTGAACACGTCAAAAAGGTCCGTCCCAAAGAATGATGGATTTGCGCTTGACAGGGCTTCCCGTGACAGGGTAACTATCATCTCTTTTGCAAATTCAAAAGGGCCTATAGCTCAGTTGGTAGAGCCACCGGCTCATAACCGGCAGGTCCCAGGTTCAAGTCCTGGTAGGCCCACCACAAGAGGATTCTGGTGCCTCAGGCGCATACGACATCACCCGCATTGCTGAAATATTGTTCGCCGTTCTTACGAGAGGTGTTTCTTGGAAAAGTTTATCCGGGAAACACCTTTTTTTTGTCGTTTTTTGTAACTATTCAGCATAGAGTAATTCCGTTTCCGGGGTCGGAGTCGGAGTCGGAATCGGGATCGGGATCGGGATCGTAAACGCTGGGATGTGTTCTGATTTCTTCCTGTTCCGATTCCGATTCCGATAGCGACCCCGACTCCGATTGCCGGAGCAAGGGCGGATACAAAATGTGCTGAGTAGATACCGTTTTTTTACGAAAATATGGGCAAACCATGAACAGGGCGAGGTCTGACCATGCACGTCCATGAACTGATTGCCATGATCGAGGCGACCGCGTCGCCACGATGGGCGGCGTCCTGGGACCGCGACGGGGTGCAAGTGGCCGCGGGCAGGAAGCGGGTCGGCAAACTGGCCGTCGGGTTGGATCCCGCCCCCGAGTTGATCGATCAGGCCTTGGCCTGGGGCGCGGACTTCATCCTGGTACACCACCCGTTGGCCTTGAAGCCGGAATTGCCTACCCGGCCAAACGGATACCACCATGTTCTCGGGGCGTTGCTGCGCCATGACTCCTGGCTGTACGCCGCGCACACCAGCCTGGACGTCCAGCCTCGGGGGCCGGTGCGGTGGCTGGCCGAGGAACTGGGATTGCAAAACGTCTCCGTGCTGGAGGAAACAGGACGCCGTGTCGGGCGCTGGTTTCGGATCTTGGGGCCGGAGGCCCGGATTGATCAGGTTGCGCAAGGGCTTGAAGGACGTCCGGGCGTCGAGGTCCATGTCCTTGGTGCGCGGGCTTTGGAAGTTGTGGCTGCTCCAGGGAGCGATTTCGAGGTGTATGGAGCGGTTTCCGGCGCGGAAGATGGCACGCTTCGGGTGGTTTCCCACGAGTTGGACCTGCCGATGGAACCGCTCGGCTTCGGGTTCGTGGGCGATATGCCGGAACCGGCACCTTGGGAAAAGTTTTACGAGGTTTTGAAGCGACTTCTCGGCGGCCCACCGAAGGCGCTGGCCGGGTGTGTTCCTGAGACGGTGAGCAGGGTGGCTTGCTGCCCGGGGTCCGGGGCGTCGCTGCTGGGACGGGTCGGCAAGGTCGGGGCTCAGGTCTACGTGACCGGCGATCTCAAGTACCACGACGCGCAGGCCGCCCGGGAGCTGGGGTATTTGGTGGTGGACGTGGGCCACTTCGTCCTGGAGGAGCGTATGATGCGCGTATTCTCCGAGGAATTGCGGCGCAAGCTGACCCACGGCGCCGTGGAAGTGGCTTTTTTCCCCGGAATCGATTTTTTGTCCTCGCCTTCTTGATATGTTGAAGCCGGGCGAGGACGCGGCCGGGGTATGCGAAACGGGTCGGATAAAGCGGGATATTGATCGGAGTTAAGGAGGGAAAGACATTGAGCCTGTATTTGAAACAGATCGAGCAATTGGTCGCCCTGCAAATGATCGATGACGAGATCATGCAGTTGAACACGTTCTTGAAAAACGCTCCGTTGGAGATGGAACGCATGGAGGCGCGCCTTCTCGAACTCAAGGACACGGTGGCGCACTTGAAGGAAAAAATCGCCATGATCGTCGCACAGCGGGACCAAATGGACGGGGATATCGAGGATTCCGGGCGAAAGATCAAGAAAAGCAAAAACAAGCTGATGATGGTCACCAACTCCAAGGAGCATCAGGCCATGATGCGGGAGATCGACAACCTGGAAAAGACCAATCGCGTCCGGGAAGAAGAAAAAATCTCCCTGCTGGAGGAACTCGCCCGGCAAGAGGAAACCCTGGCTGCGACCCAGGTCGAGTTGACCGCGCTGCAACAGGAAATCACCCAGAAAAAGAAGCAGATCAACCAGAAGCTCCAGTCCGCCAAGACGCGATTGGAAACACTGAAAGGGCTGCGCGGCGAGGCCGAACAGGTGATTCCCAAGCCGATCCTGAGCAGGTACCAGTTCATTCGGGCCCGGCTTTCCCAGCCCGTTGTGGTCTCGGTGGGTGAGGGAATCTGCAAGGGGTGCAACATCAGCATCCCGCCGCAGACCTACAATGTTTTGCAAAAAGGGGAGCAGATCCTGAGCTGTCCCAATTGTCAGCGAATCATCTACTGGTCCGAGCACTTCTCCAAGGACGAAGAGAGTGAGGAGGCTGAAGCGGCGTAGCTTTGACCTGGGAAGGGCGCTGTTCTATATTCATTTTTCGCGGGAGTCGGGCAGGTTGTCGTCCGGGATGCGCTTTGCCTCGGCAAAATGCTTCCCGGGAGGAAAGTCCGGGCTCCACAGGGCGGGACGCTGGATAACGTCCAGCGGGGGCGACCCCGGGAAAGTGCCACAGAAAACAGACCGCCCAGCGTTTACTTTTTCCTTGGTAAGCTTCTCATCCTTAATAAAGAAGAACCAGGACAAAGTGAGCGCTGGGTAAGGGTGAAACGGTGGGGTAAGAGCCCACCAGTTGCCGCGGCGACGCGGCAAGCTCGGCAAACCCCGTTCGGAGCAAGACCAAATAGGAGGACGTTTGAGGCCGGCCCGGTCGAAGTCCTCGGGTAGGTTGCTGGAGGCCGGAAGCAATTCCGGTCCTAGAGGAATGACAACCGCCCCGCGCTTGCTTTACCTTGGCAATCTTCTCATTGCTTGAGGGATGGCCAGGGCAAAGTGAGCGCGGGGAGACAGGACCCGGCTTATCGCCCGACTCCCGCGTTTTCATCAAGTGCTTCCATGACCTCCACTTCTGCTTCATCCATGAAATCCACTTTACGTCGTCCCTGGGCCGTGGTGCTGGCCGCCGGTCAAAGTTCCCGTTTGGAACGGGCCGGGGTGGGAACCAGGAAGCAGTTTCTGCTTTGGCGGGGCGTGCCCCTGTTCTGGCACGGCGTGCGTGTTTTCACGCAAATTCCGGATCTGCGCGGGGTGGTGGTGGTTTTTCCGGCCGAAGAACTGGCCGTGGGAGAAGAATGGGTCCGGCGGCTCGTAGACGCGGACCG
Source organism: Desulfonatronum zhilinae (assembly GCF_900182865.1). NCBI lineage: Bacteria > Pseudomonadati > Thermodesulfobacteriota > Desulfovibrionia > Desulfovibrionales > Desulfonatronaceae > Desulfonatronum > Desulfonatronum zhilinae. The sequence goes on along the minus strand of NZ_FXUJ01000011.1, from coordinate 119,026 downwards.
GCCGGGGCTTCCCGTGTTGACGGTCCAGGGAGGGGCGTTGCGGCAGGATTCGGTCCGGCTCGGCCTGGCCGAGGTTCCGCGGGAAAGCGAGATCGTGCTGATCCATGACGCGGCCCGGCCCTTTGTCCGTCCGGCCTTGGTCACGGCTTTGGTGGCCGCATTGCGGGAAGAGTCGTCCGACGTCGGCGATGAAGCCGCGGTCGGAGCGATTCCCGGCCTTCCGGTGACCGATACCGTCAAGCAGGTCAGCGGAGGGCGGGTGTCGGCCACCTTGGACCGGGCCACTCTGCGAGCGGTGCAAACCCCCCAGGTCTTTGACCGCGCGGTCCTTGAAGAGGCCCACCGGCGTTGCCAGCAAGAGCAGTGGGAGGTGACGGACGACGCCTCCCTGGTGGAGCGGCTGGGTAAGGTCGTGCGCGTGATTCCCGGAGACCCCGGCAACATCAAGATCACCAACCCGGATGATCTCAACCTGCTCAAGGATCCCGTCGAGATGATCACTCCCATTCCCTGCGTGGGGTTCGGCTACGACGTTCATCGCTTTGGTCCTGGCCGTCCGTTGAAGCTGGGCGGCGTGCCCTTTCCCGGCGCTCCGGAGATTATCGCCCATTCCGACGGCGACGTGCTCCTGCATGCCCTGGCCGACGCCCTGCTGGGCTGTCTGGGCAAGGGCGACATCGGAGAACTCTTTCCGGATTCGGATGCACGGTTCGAGAACATCGACAGCGCCGTGCTGGTGTCCGAAGTTCTGGAATTGTCCCACAGGGAGGGGCTGGTCCTGACCCACGTGGACCTGACCATCGTCGCTCAGATCCCGAAGGTCGCTCCCCGGCGCGAGGAAATCCGGCGCAATGTCGCCAGGCTGCTGGGACTGGACTCCGCCCGGGTCGGGGTCAAGGCCAGCACCGAAGAAGGGCTGGGATTCACCGGCGCGAAGCAGGGCATCAAGGCCATGGCCGTGGTCACTGCCATGCGTCGCCCCGATTCGAAATAATCAACACTGTCGAGACCATGTGAGTCGTTATGCTCCTCTACAACAGTTTGCACGGGAAAAAGGAAGAATTTCAACCGCTGCGGGAAGACCATGTCCGTTTGTACGTCTGCGGGATCACGGCGTACGACTACTGCCACATCGGGCACGCCAGGTCCGCCGTGGTCTTCGACGTTCTGGTTCGGTATCTGCGCTACAAGGGCTGGAAGGTCACCTTTGTCCGCAATTTCACGGACATCGACGACAAGATCATCAACCGGGCCGCGGCCGAGGGCATCGGCTCCTCGGAGGTGGCCGAAAAGTACATTGCCGCGTTCTACGAGGACATGGACCGTCTGGCCATCCTCCGGGCGGACTTCGAGCCGCGGGCCACGGAACATATCCCCGGCATGATCAGCCTTTCCGAATCCCTGATCGCCAAGGGCTATGCCTATGCCACGGATCGGGGCGACGTCTACTTTCGCGTCCGGGCCTTCGAAGGCTACGGTCGCCTGTCCGGACGAAACATCGAGGAACTGCGTTCCGGGGCCCGGGTCGAGCCTGGGGAAAGCAAGGAAGATCCTTTGGATTTCGCCTTGTGGAAATCCGCCAAGCCGGGAGAACCCTCCTGGCCCAGTCCCTGGGGACAGGGGCGTCCTGGCTGGCACCTGGAGTGTTCAGTGATGAGCGAACACCTGCTGGGCCTGCCCCTGGACATCCACGGCGGAGGACAGGATTTGACCTTTCCGCACCACGAAAACGAAATGGCCCAGTCCATGGCCGCCACGGGCGGCGAGTTCGCCCGGTTCTGGGTTCACAACGGCTTCGTGCAGGTGAATTCCGAAAAAATGTCCAAATCCTTGGGCAACTTCGTGACCATCCGGGACATTCTGGCCAAGTTTCAGCCCGAGGTGCTGCGCTTTTTCCTGCTTTCCAAGCATTATCGCAGCCCCCTGGACTTCACGTACGCGTCCATGGAAGAGGCCGAAAAAGCCTTGCACCGCATCTACCAGACCATGGCCCTGCTCCGGGAGCACGCCGGCGGGGCCAAATGGAGCAATGCCGCCCTGACTGCGGAAATGGAGGCCGAACTGACCACCCTGGAAGCCGAGTGGACCCGCTCCATGGAGGACGATCTGAACACTGCCGGGGCCCTGGGCCATGTCTTCGGCGTGGTGCGCATGGCCAACCGCATGTTGGAAAACAAGGGCTTGCGCAAAAGCAGCGGCGGCCGCGACCTGGGAGCGCGAATTCTTCAGGATTTACAAAGCTGGGGTCACGCCACGGGACTGTTCCTGGATGAACCGGGGGAATGGCTGGCCCGGTTGAAGGAGATGCGAATCCAGCGCAAGGAACTGGACGTCGTCCGTGTCGAGGAACTGCTTTCCGCGCGGCAAGAAGCCAGGCTGGCCAAGGACTTTCAGCAGGCCGACGCATTGCGGGGTCAACTGGCAGAAATGGGCGTGGAGGTTCGCGATACGCCCGGGGGGCAGGTCTGGGACGTGATGTAGTTTCCATCCGGGAATGACCCTTTTTCGGAGTTCAATCCATGACGACACATCCACTGCGTATCGCGGCGTATTTTTTTCTGGTGCTTTTGCTTTCCGCTTGCGCACCCAAGTTCCCTCCGCCGGGCGAGGTGTCGGATTTGCGTTTGTTGTCCCAGGCGACGGGGCTGTACGTGCCTCGCTTCGGGGAAACGGAGCACTTGATTTCCGAGCTGGATCAGCAACAACTGGCAAGCGATTTCCTGGCCCGGTATTTCGCGCCCTGGGATGAATGGGACGCTGAAGCAGCCGAGGGGCTGGATCTGTTCTGGGGGCTGCGGCGCTACCAGGACAGGGAGGTGTACGGGGAAAATCTGTTGCCCGTTCCCGGCGGATGGCTGGAGGAGATGAAGCGGCGCAGTTCATCGGAACTCTTCCCTTCGCTGGTGCATCCGGCGGTGACGGTCGGGCCGGTCTCGTTGCGCGTCCTGCCGTCCTTGGGACCGATATTCAATGATCCCACGTCTGCGGGGCAGGGCTTTCCTTTTGACATGCTTCAGAATTCCCTGATTCCGGCGGGGACTCCGGTGCGCGTGGTCCATGCTTCCCCGGACGGCGACTGGTATCTGGTGACGGCGCCGCACGTTGCCGGTTGGGTGCGTCCCTGGGAAGTGGCTTGGGTGGACCATGCCTTCATGGAGACGTTTCGTGGCGCGAAGTTGATCGCCATGACTCGTGATGGGGAGGTGTTGCGCACGCCGCACGGCATGTATGCCCTGCACGGACGGGTGGGCATGCTCTTGCCGCACTCCGACGAGCCAGCACCGGCGGGCATGATCGCGGTGCTCACTCCACAGCGCCGGGCGGACGGCTGGGCCGAGCTACACACCGCGTTCCTTGCGAAACAGGGGGCCGGGCCCTGGCCCTTGCCTCCGACCGTGGAGCGGTATGTCCGTGTGCTGGACGGGCTTTTGGGCCAGCCTTACGGCTGGGGCGGAATGTATGAAAATCGGGATTGTTCGGCCTTGATCCAGGATGTCCAGGCCCTGTTCGGGATCGCCATGCCCAGAAATTCCCGGGCTCAGGCCCAGGCGGGGCGGGTCGTGGATTTGAGTGACCTGGACGCGACGCAAAAGGAGCGGAGCATCCTTGAACACGGCGTCCCGTTGCTGACAATCGTGAACCTGCCCGGTCACGTAATGCTCTACCTCGGCCCGGATCCTGCCTCGGGGCGACCGGTTGTCCTGCATTCCATATGGGGGCTGCGGATCGAGGAACCAAGGGGCCGCGGGCCGCGGGTCAGCACTCCGGGGCGGTGGGTTCTGGGACGTACCGTGATCACCACCCTGACCCCTGGGGCGGAACTCCCTACCTTGATCAAACCCCAGGGGTTGCTGGTGGAACGGGTGACCAGCATGACCATCCTGGGGGAAAGATAATCCGCTCATCGATTGCCGTCGCACCGTCATGACCCATTGCGATGTCGTGGTTCTGGGGGCCGGGGCCTCCGGATTGGTCTGCGCGGCCCAGTGCGCCAAGCGGGGCCGAAGGGTCGTGGTGGTGGACCATGCGGACCGACCGGGGCGCAAGGTGCGCATTTCCGGCGGGGGGCGCTGCAATGTGACCAATCGCCGGGTACGGGCCGAGGACTACGTCTGCGCCAACCGGCACTTCGTGAAGTCCGCGTTGGCTCAGTACCCTCCGGAGCGTTTCCTGGCCTTTCTGGCCGCGCACGGGGTGGAGACGGTGGAGGCCGACCATGGACGGCTGTTCTGCGTGCCCGGCGCGGCGGCCGTTGTCGCCGCCTTGCAGCGCGAGGCCGAGGAGGCCGGGGTCTCCTGGGCCCTGGGCGAACCTATCCGCGAGGTCTCGGCGACGGCCAACGGGTTTCAGGTCCATTTCCGGACACGAGCTTATGTTTCACGTTCACTGGTCGTGGCCACGGGTGGGTCGGCTTGGCCGCGGATCGGAGCCACGGACTTCGGCCTGCGTTTGGCCGAGCAGTTCGGCTTACAGGTCTTTCCGGCGCGTCCAGGCTTGGTTCCCTTGCGGGCCTCGGAGAATCTGGCCGCTTTTTGTCGGGATTTGACCGGGATTTCGCTGCCGGTTCGGGTTATTGTGGAGGGCGCTCGGATTCCCGATGGTATTGAGGACGCCCTCTTGATCACGCACCGGGGAATCTCCGGTCCCGCGACCCTGGACGCTTCGCTGTATTGGCGGCCGGGGCGGCATCTGATTATCGACCTGCTTCCGGAACGGAGGATCGGCGAAGTGCTCGAGCAAGCGCCGCGCCGGGAGGTTCACAACGCCCTGGCAGCGGCCTTGCCGGCCAGATTGGCGGAGCTGTTGTGCAGCTATCACGGCTGGTCCGGCCAAGCGGGGAGTCTGCCTAAAAAGCAGCGTCTTGCCCTGGAGCGGGTGGTTCATGGCTTTGCCTTTCTCCCGTCTGGAACGGAAGGCTTGGACAAAGCCGAGGCGACCTTGGGCGGCGTGGACACGGACGGGGTTTCCTCCAAAACCATGGAAGCCAAGGCCGTGCCCGGACTCTTTTTCACCGGTGAAGTTCTGGACGTGACCGGACGGCTGGGCGGATACAATCTGCAGTGGGCTTGGTCGTCCGGATTCGTGGCCGGACAGAGGGCCTGATCCGACGCGCCGACGACAAGCGGGAAGTCACGGATCAACTCCGGACGCTGCCGGTCTTCAAAAGCCCCTTGGCCATGGATTCCATGGCATGCAGAAAAGAAAAGACCTGCAGCAGCTTGCGCAGGTTGAAGCGCTTCGTCGCCCCGGCGGCACGCAACTCCTCCAGGCGGGCTTCAAAGCTTTCCACCGCCTTCTTCAGATCGTTCAGGACGACTTCCCGTCCCTCGCCTATGGCAACCATGACATCACCGGCGGCCTGGGCCAGGTTTCGGACCTGGGCGGCCATGATGATATCGTAGCCTTCCCCTTCTTCAACATCGTTGAGCACGCGCAGCATGGTCCGCATCTGTTCCACGCAGTTCTCCAGGGCCGTCACGCGGCGGCTGAGCGTGTCCAGGTCCTCGGAAGACACCAGCCGTTCATGGCGTAGCGCCTTGGACAACAGTTCCCTGGCCAGCCGAGACGCGGCGCACAGGTTCGCCAGAAGGCTCGGGTTCACGGTGGTCTGCTTGGAGAGAAACGCCTCCACCAATATCTCGTGGCACCGGGCGGCCTCGGCGAACCGGCTTCGCAATTGTTCACGCAACGTGCTTCCAGCTCGACGAGGCCAGATCAGAACCGTGACCAGAAACGCGCTACCGACCCCGATACCGATTTCCAGGATTCGGTGCAGACCGAACAGGATGCGATGCTCTTCCTCGCTTCCGGCGACCACGATGATTACCACGGTGATCGCGGCCATCATGAAGCGGGGATTGTACCGGGTCATGTAGGCGCAAAAACCCACTGAAAGAAACAGGCCCAAGGCCATGGGCCAACCGGGGCCGGGCAGGGCCAGCAGGGTGAGGATGCCGATGGCCGCGCCCATTATGGTTCCGGTCAGGCGATACCAGCACATCCGCAACGAATCAGCCACGTTGATCTGCATGACGATCACCGCGGAGAGCACGCCCCAGAAGCCGTATTCCAAACGGAAAGCATGGACCACGGCATACGCTAAAACCGCCGCCAAGCCGGTTTTCAGTCCGTGACGCAGATGTTCGGGGGAATAGTCCAGGCGGTTGAACGGGTGAAACAACAGCGAAGTCCTCCATGGGGGGCAGTTGCCGTGGTTGTGCGCCGTCGGGCCGGAAAAGGCAAGTTCAAGGCCGGGTAAATCAATCCAGATGGTCAAAAATCAGCAGAGAGTTATACAATTTTTAAAAAAATATGCGAAGCCGCGAAGTATTCGGTTTGGGGTTGACGGAAACATGGCCATCCGGCATAGCGTTCCGTAAGATTTTGGTGTGGTTACCCGGAGGTTACCCGTGGGCCGTTGAAATACTCGGAGCCCGGGAATTTGTTCAACCCTTTCACCTTATTGGAGAAGGTATGCCTGATACCCTCCTGTTTATCCTGGTAGTGGTCCCATTCATTGCCGCTCTGGGGCTCTACGCGCTGCGGAACGATTCCCTGCGCATGGTTATGGTTTTGGCTGCCGCGGTTCTCTTGACGGGTTCCTCGTTGGCCTTGTTTTCCCATGAAACCGTCGCCTTTTCGACGACGCTGCTGGGCCTCAACCCGCAGCCGTTGATCGTGCTTCTGGATTTCGTGGTGCTGTTCATCATCTTAGCGGTAGGTCTCAGCGCGAAACATCGGCTGATCATCTACCTTGCCGGAGCACAGATCGTGCTTCTGGCCGTCTTCAAACTGGTTTCCCCGGCCGAGGCCACCGGACAAGCCATGTTCCTCGTCGATCCCCTGGCCAAGCTGATGGTTTTCGTGGTCAGCGTCGTTGGTTCGGTCATCGTCATTCACGCTCTGCCCTACATGAAGAATCATGAGGAACACCTGCACCTGACCACTTCACGTCAGCCGCAGTTTTTCGCCGTCATGGTTCTGTTTCTCGGGGCGATGAACGGATTGGTTCTGACCAACGATCTTGGAAATTTCTACTTTTTCTTCGAGGTCACGACGCTTTGCTCGTTCCTGCTGATTCGGCACGACCTCACCGATGAAGCCAAGGCCAACTCCCTCCGGGCGTTGTGGATCAACAGCCTTGGCGGTTTGGCGCTGCTGATCGGCCTGCTCTGGATCTCCCTGGATCTGGGTACGGTCAACATTCAGCAGATCCTGGCCATGACCCCCGAAGCCGCTTTCCTGCTGCTGCCCATCGGTCTGCTGTGCTTCGCCGGATTGACCAAGGCCGCCCAGCTTCCGTTCCAGAGCTGGCTGCTCGGCGCCATGGTCGCTCCCACCCCGACTTCGGCCTTGTTGCACTCCGCGACCATGGTCAAGGCCGGCGTGTACCTGTTCCTGCGCTTTTCACCGGCCTATTCTGGGACGTTCTTTTCCACCACCGTGGCTCTGGTTGGCGCCTTCACCTTCCTGGCTGCCGCGGCCTTGGCCATCAGCCAGTCCAACGGCAAGAAAATCCTGGCCTACTCAACAGTGAGCAACCTGGGATTGATCATCGCCTGCGCTGGCGTGGGCACCCCGGCGGCCATCGCCGCGGGGATGTTCCTGATCATGTTTCACGCCGTGACCAAGGCCTTGCTCTTTCTGTGCGTGGGGACCATCGAACAGCGCATCGCCAGTCGCGATATCGAGGACATGCGCGGGCTGTACGCCGTCATGCCGGTGACCGCGCTCATCGCAGTGCTGGGCGCGCTGACCATGATCCTGCCGCCCTTCGGCATGCTCCTGGGCAAGTGGATGGCCATCGAGGCCTCGGCCCACAACATCGTTTTGGTGATCATCCTGGCCCTGGGCAGCGCCGTGACCGTGCTCTACTGGGCGCGCTGGGCCGGTCTGTTCATGACCTATCCCTTCAAGGGACGGATCTACGCAGAGTCGCAGCCCGCGATGACGCGGCTGCCGCTGTTCGGACTCATCCTCGGCGCGTTGCTGCTTTCCTTCTACGCCCCGGCAATCTACAACTCCCTGATCTATCCGGCTATTTCCATCCTTCCGCTGGCCATGCCGGAAGCGGTACCCGGGACCTCCTGGGGCATTCTGGTCATGGAACGCGGCTCCTTCCCGGTCATTCCGTTGTTTTTTGTCGCGGCCCTGGGATTGTTCGCGGCCATCTACTTTTACAAGGTCGCCGGCAAGGTCAAGCCCACCGGTCCGTATCTGTCCGGCGCCCAATCCCCGGATAACGAGAACGAGTATATCGGTCCCTTGCGCCAATCCATCTTACCGTCAACATCCAACTACTACCTGGAGAAGATTTTCGGCGAAAGCACCATCAACCGCTGGGTGAACACCGCGGCCTTGGTGCTGATTCTCCTGATGCTCGGAGGGGGTCTCTAACATGACAAGCGCTCAAGTTTTTCTGGCATTGATCGCGGGACTTTTCCTGGCGCCCCTGGCCGTCGGCGTGCTTACCGGCGTGGACAGAAGGGTCACGGCTCGGTTGCAGTCTCGAATTGGACCTCCCATTTTGCAGCCCTTTTACGACATCGCGAAACTGCTGGGCAAGGAGCCCATGCTCGCCAACCATTGGCTGGCCTTCTGCTCCCTGCTGTATCTGGCCGGAGCCGTGACGTCCGTGATTTTGTTCTTCCTGCAGGCGGACTTGTTGCTGATCTTCTTCGTCCAGGCCGTGGGGTCGGTCTTTCTGGTGATCGGCGCGATGACCGTTCCATCGCCGTACAGCCAGATCGGCGCACACCGGGAATTGCTCCAGATCATCGCGTATGAGCCGTTGTTGATCCTGGTCATCGTCGGCATTTTCCTGACCACCGGCAGTTTCAAGATCGAGGCCGTGTACGCCATGGAGCAGCCGTTGCTGTTCAAATTGCCCCTGCTGTTCCTCGTGCTGGGCATCGCGTTGACCATTAAACTGCGTAAATCCCCCTTCGACATTTCCGCGTCGCACCATGCGCACCAGGAAATCGTCCGAGGCGTGTACACCGAATATTCAGGTCCGTATCTGGCCATCGTGGAGATCGCCCACTGGTTCGAGATCGTCCTGATCCTCGGCCTGCTTTCCCTGTTTTGGTCCACCAGCGTCGTCGGCTTGGTGCTGCTCCTGGGTATCACCTATTTCGTGGAAATCCTGGTCGACAATACCACTTCCCGGATGACATGGCGTTGGATGCTCGGGACCGCCTGGATAACAGGCATTATGTTTTCCCTGATTAACCTGCTTTGGCTGTATTACGGGTAGATACTATGAACTTCATATCCAATTTTATCCAATCATCTCGGATCAAGTCCCCCTGGGTCATGCACTTCGACTGCGGAAGCTGCAACGGGTGCGACATTGAGACGCTGGCTGTGCTCACTCCCGTCTATGACGTGGAGCGTTTCGGAATCATCAATATCGGCAACCCCAAGCACGCGGACGTGTTGCTGGTTACCGGCACGGTGAATCACCGCAACAAGAAGGTGCTCAAGAACCTCTACGATCAAATGCCGAAACCCCGGGCCGTCATCGCCATTGGGGCCTGCGGTCTGACCGGCGGGGTGATGCGTGAAGCGCCGAACGTCGTCGGCGGCGTGGATAAGGTCATTCCGGTGGATGTCTATGTCCCAGGCTGTCCGGCCAAACCTGAAGCGATCATTGACGGCGTGGTCAAGGCGCTGGAATTGTTCGCCGCCAAGTCGTAAGGAGTTGGAATATGGCTGAAACTCAAACCAAAGACAAAGAAAAAATCGTCGCCGTCCTCCCGGCAACCGATATTGCCGGCGACGCCCTCAAAGCCGAGGTGCTCAAGCTGAAGGCTGACGGATATCGTTTCGTGACCATGACCTGCGTCGACCTGGATGCGGATAATGTCGACCTGATCTACGCTTTTGACCGCGACCTGGAGATGGTGCACTATCGTCTCAAACAGCCCAAGGCTCAGCCCGCGCTGTCCATTTCCGATATTCTGTTCGCGGCCTTTCTCGTGGAAAACGAAATCCAGGACCAGTTCGGCATCTGCTTTGAAGGACTGGTGCTGAATTTTGAAAACTATCTGTACCTGGAGAAAGAAGTCGCTCGAACCCCCTTCTGCAAATACAGCGTGATTCGTAAAGAATCGGAAGCCCAGTAATCATCCTTATCGCTGGTAATTACCTTAGGAGACTTTATGGCCAAGACCATTATCCCTTTTGGTCCGCAACACCCCGTCCTCCCGGAACCCATCCATCTGTCCCTGACAGTGGAGGACGAGATCGTGACCCAGGCCGTGCCGGCCTTGGGCTACGTACATCGCGGGCTGGAAAAGCTTTGTGATATCCGGGACTACCACCACATGATCCAGGTCGTGGAGCGTGTGTGTGGAATTTGCTCGAAAATTCATGCCATGTGCTACTGCCAGTGCCTGGAAGAGATGATGAAGATCGAGGTTCCACCCAGAGCCAAGTATCTGCGCGTGATCTGGTCGGAACTGCACCGTGTTCACTCTCATCTGTTGTGGCTGGGTCTTTTCGCGGACGCCTTCGGCTTCGAGGCGCTGTTCTATCAGCTCTGGAAGATCCGCGAGCGGGTCATGGACATCAACGAGGCCACCACCGGCAACCGGGTCATCGTGGCTGTGAACGTGATGGGTGGGGTCAGGAACGATCTTTCCCCGGAACAGATTCGCTGGATTCTTTCCGAGCTGGAACTCGTGGAAAGCGAACTCAAGGCCTTGGAATCCACGATTCTCGACGACTATACGGTCAAAGCCAGAACCGTGGGCATAGGGGTCCTGACCAAGGAACAGGCCTACGAATTGGGCGCCGCCGGACCGACTCTGCGCGGCAGCGGCGTTGCCCAGGATATGCGACAGTTGAAGTTCGCGGCGTTCGGCGACCTGGAATTCGAGCCCATTGTCGAGTACGAGGGCGACAGCTATGCCCGTGGCAAGGTTCGCTATCGGGAAACTCATCAGTCCATCGACCTCGTCCGACAGGCTTTGCACAAGCTCCCCGAGGGCCCCATCAACGTCAAGGTCAAAGGCAATCCTGAAGGCGAAGGCACGGCACGGGTCGAACAGCCGCGGGGCGAGCTGTACTACTACATCAAGGCCAATGGAACGAAATACCTGGAACGTCTGCGTATCCGCACCCCCACATTCGCCAATATTCCGCCCCTGGCCGCCATGTTGCCGGGGATCGAACTGGCGGACGTGCCGGTCGTCGTTCTCTCCATTGACCCCTGCATCAGTTGCACGGAACGCTAGGAGACGAGTCATGTTCAAAGTCACACCAATGACAGGCAATGTCCTGAAAAACCTGTTCACCAAGAAATCCACCCGGCCTTACCCTTTTGAGGTCCGGGAGCCCTTTGAAAATAACCGGGGCGAGTTGTACATCGATATCGACAACTGCATATTTTGCTCCACATGCGCCAGGAAGTGCCCTTCCCAGTGCATCACCGTGGACAAGGAAAAAGGAATCTGGCGCTGCGATGCCTTCGCCTGCGTCTATTGCGGCACTTGCGTGGACAATTGTCCCACCAAATGTCTGCACCACAAACGTACGTGGCGTCCCGTCTCCACGACCAAAGTGATCATCGAAGAGCAAGGCACCCCGCCCAAGCCGAAGAAGAAGGCTGCCAAGAAGGAAGAAGCGGCGGAATAAACATCAACTTGAATGGTTCGAGGCGTTCTTGCGGGAACATCTCGACAACTGAAAAAATGGAAGGGCATGGTCGATTCGGCCATGCCCTTCCATTTTTTTGCGCTCTTTACTGCTTTTTCACAAGAGCGCTTTCTTTACGAATCCGCTGGAAATGCATAGAGTATTTTTTTACCCACCTCTCTTTCCGGGATGAAGGGCAATCTCATGGATACGGCACAATATTTGTTGGCCGCCAACGCGGCGGTCTGGATCGGCCTGGGGGGCTACATTTTTTTTCTAGCCCGTCGCCAGGCCATGATGGAGCAACGATTACAACATTTGGAGGCTCTGGATAATGAGCAGCACGACACTCGGTCCGCATGATCAGGGACGCCGTCTGGTCGTGGCGGTCATCGCCCTTGGTCTGGTTTTGATTTTTGTCGGATCGATCATCTACCGCCTGCAGAATCCGGGTTTGACCATGCAGGCCAGGCCATCGGAAACGTCCATGGCCATGAACGAGATATCCGAACTAATGGCCCGGCTGGACAGTGAGCCGAATCATCTGCCCACGTTGATGGCCCTTGGCGACCAATTCATGCGCATGGGATCCTGGGAACGGGCGGCGGTTTTCTGGAAGCGCTCCATCGCCCTGGATCCGTCCTTGGACAGAGCCTTGAACGGTTTGGGCGTGGCCCACTACAATATGGAGCAGTACGTCGAATCCGCGGAGCAGTTCGAACGGATCGTGGAAATCAAGCCCGATAATCATCGGGCGCACTTCAATCTGGGTATGCTTTACAAGCATTATCTGGAAGAACCGGAGCTGGCCCGGGTACATTTTGAGCGGGTCCTGGAACTGGAACCGGATGATGTCGAGCTGATGGAGCGCATCCGGGACGAGTTGGCGAACATGACTCCCGGTGTTCCTGAGAGCGAGTAGCCGGGCTGAATTTCCGGAACGCGCTCACATCCGCGATCATAAGAAAGCGCCGGCTCTCATGTCATCATGAGAGCCGGCGCTTTTTTTCCTATCGCTCTTGACGGCTGGTCTTCACACGGACCTTGTCTCCTCGTCTCCACCTTGGAGGACGTAAATTTCCAACTCCTCGTCCATCCCCGGTAACGGCCGCGTCCCGACCGAAGTCAGTCCATGGCCTTTGTCATGGTTGAGCGTGAAGTCAGCGCTCGCGGCGATCCGGACGTCCAGGGGCCTGGTCAGACGCTCGATCCTGCTGGCCACGTTCACGGCATGGCCCATGACCGTGTATTCCATGCGCTCCGGGCTGCCGATGTTCCCGGCCAGAACCGGGCCGGAATGCAGGCCGATGGAGTTTCGCAGGCGCAGTTCCGGACCCAGCCGCAATTGCTCGTTCAACTCGTCGCACCGGGCGACCATGGCTTTGGCCGCGCTCAGGGCCACGCGCTGTTCCTGTTCCAGAGGAACGGGATGTCCGAAAACCGCCAGGACCATGTCCCCGACGAACTTGTCCACAATGCCGCCGTGACGCTGAATCACCTCGACCATGGCCGTGAGGTAGTCGTTGAGAAGACCCACCAGCAATTTGGGAGGCAGTTTCTGACACAGCCGGGAAAAACCGCGCAGGTCGCATACCAACAGCGTGGCGTTGTGCATTTCGCCGCCCAGTTCAAGGCGGTTTTTCAGCAGGTGATCCATCGCCTCGGTTCCGAGAATTTTACCCAGGCTGTTTTTCATCAGAGCCTTTTCGCGCAATTCCGTGACCATGGCGTTGTAGCTCCGCGCTGAAGCGACGATTTCTCTCGGCCCCGACTCCTCCAGGCGTTGGGAATAGTCACCTTCGCCGACTTTGCCCAAGGCCTGTTGCAGCTTGCCCAACGGACGAAAAATGCTGCGACTGAAGTACCAACTCATGCCCATGGCCACAACCAAAGCGATGAAGAGTGAAATCAAACCGGCTTGGCGGATGGCCGCCAATTTTCCTTCCACGGTTGCCACGGTCATGTCGATGCCGATCAGGGCCACGGGCCGTCCGGCGGAGTCGTGAATCGGGGCGTAACCGGACATGGACGCGCCCCATTGATCGTAATGCGGACGTTCATCGCTGGAAGGCCGTACAAATCCCTGCAATAACTCCATCGGCGGATCGGGATACAAGGTCCCGATGGGTTCCGGAAGTTCATCCTCGCTGATGATTCCGTCACCGTCGTCGTCATGGGCCGGTGAATCCACGATGAATCGCACCTGACCGTTCTCCAGGCGCATGGTGTAGGCGAAAAGGTATTCCTGGCTGGTCTGGGCAATGATGCCCATTAGTTCCTGGATTTCCAGGTACTCCGGCGAGGTCGTCTGGTCCGGTTCGGTCAGCTCCCGCAAAATGTCGCCATCCACGAGCATGGCGGAAATTTTGGCCGTGGCCTTGAGTTGGTCGCGGATGGAATCCAGCATGGCGGCCCTGGCCTGGTAGTAGAAGTAGGAGCCCGTGGCGCCGGAAGCCATGACGGCGATGAACAGGATGCCGAGGAAGAGTTTGACGCTCAGTCGCATGAGGTGGAAGTCTCCCGTGACGTGAAGGTGCGTGACGTGGCGAAACGGATACCCGCTGAATTGATCATGGCGGATTTGCCGCCCGGGAATTGGAGGGTTGCTTCTTTTCGGCGATTTTTCCAGGCTTGGTCCAGGCGCAAAAGGGAGTCGTGCAGGGCTTGGCCTGGCCCGAGGTCGTCGATAACGGCTTTGTAGAGGCGCAGTCGCAGTCCTGGATGCAGGGTGTGCAAAAGAGTGGATTCCAGGAAGTGTCCGGATTTCTCAACCTGTTGGACCAGAGGCGTGATCAGCGACGCAAAGAGGTCGTTGTCCAGCTCACCTTGCCGGTGCAGGCGGATAATGCCGGCCAGAAATCGAGGGTTCTCCCGGATCAGCAGGGGCATTACATCCTTACGAACGCGGTTGCGGGCGTGGTTTGGATCCGCGTTGCTGGCGTCTTCGGACCAAGACACTTCGATATCGCTCAAAAAATTCCGGAGATCCTGCTTGGGGGTGTGAAGCAGGGGGCGCAAGAGCAGGCGTGTCGGGTCCCAGCACGGCATTCCGGCCAGTCCCGGCCATCCCGTTCCGCGGATCAAGCGCATCAGCACGTCCTCGGCCAGGTCGTCGGCATGGTGGGCGGTGAGCAGCATGTCAGCGTTGAGTTGCCGCCGTACCCCGAAGAGAAAGCGATAGCGCAGGGTGCGTCCGGCTTCCTCCAGGCCGGTTCCGCTCATCCGGGCGTACCGGGCAACATTGCTGTGCCCTACCGTGGCCTGGACCCCGAGACGTCGGCAGAGCTCCGCGACATGGCTCGCCTCCTGGACGGATTCCTGGCGCAGCCCATGGTCCAGGTGGGCGACGCTGATCGTGATTCCCAGGCGAGGGGCCAGGCAATGCAGGATCAACAGCAGGGCCGTTGAGTCGCTCCCGGCGGAGCAGGCCAGCAACAAGCGGCGTTGGCGGAAGGGAAGGCCGAGGTCGTGGAGGAGAAATCGCTCGATGCCCAGACAGAACCGCGCCCAGATGGGAGGCAGGTCCTGGATGGTGGTGGGCGGAGCGGAAGAGGGCATGCTGTATCTGAAGAAATCGTACGGTTGCGCTTTTTGAAAGCCCCTAAACCGGAATGTCCAGTTCGGTCAGCATGGCGTCGATTTGGTCCAGGATCCAATCCCGTTGTTCCCGGCCCGCGTAGGCGATACAGGAGCAGCGCAGCTTGCCCCGGCCTCGGGTCAGCAGTTCCACTTTCAGCCAATTCGGGCCGGTTTCCAGGGAGCAGACGAACGGACCGCACTGGGCCGCGTGTTCGCGCTGTTCCGTGGAAAGCAGGTTTTTCGGGATTTCCAGCCAGTACATATCCTCCAGCGAAGCCTTCACAGTTTTGGTCTCAAGGCAAGACAAAAGACGCTGCATGTCCGTGGAGTTGAGTTCGTCTATCAGGTAGGCGCGCAATGGTATTCTCCGTGGGGTGCTTTCAGCGAGGCTCGCCGATTCAGTCCTCGCTTGGTTTGGGTTTGCGTCGATCCGGATGGGCGTCCGGCGTGGGAAGTTCGTTGTCCAGGTTGAACATCCGGCGGGTGACGTCGATGTAACGGGTTCCGGCGTCCTCTTCCTGGGCGCGGCGTTTTAGGAAGTCCAACGGCTGGTGATACAGCTTGTGGGCCAGGGAGAGCACCAGGGTCTCCAGGGCCTGGCTCACGTCCGGGTCGTCGGCTTTCGGTCCCAGGCGGCGCAGGGTTTTTTTGAGTTCCTTGCGGGCGATCCGCTCGCCGCCGGCCAGCAGGTCCAGAATGGTCGGCTTCAGGTCCAGGGAGCGCAGCCAGCAGGCGAACTTTTCCGTCTCCTCCTGGACGATGACCATGGCCTTGGCCGCTTCGGTTTTGCGCTGGCTGAGGTTCTCCTCCACCACTTCCTTCAGGTCGTCGATGTCGTAGAGGTAGATGTTGTCCAGGTTGTTCACGTCCGGGTCGATGTCCCGGGGCACCGCGATATCGATGAAGAACATCGGCCGGTTGCGGCGGCGTTTCATGATGGATTGGACGTCGCGGCGCTGGATGACCGTCTGGGTCGCGCCGGTGGAGCTGATGACGATGTCCGCCTCGGCCATGCGCTCGAACAGCTCGGCGAAGAGCACGGCCTCCCCCTGGATGCGGGAGGCCAACTCACAGCCCCGGGCGTGGGTGCGGTTGGCAATGAGCATCCGTTTGACCCCGGCGGAGAGCAGGTGGGTGGCGGCCAGTTCGGCCATCTCTCCGGCCCCCACGAGCATGGCGGTCTGGTTGGCGAGGTCGCCGAAGATGCGTTTGGCCAGTTCCACGGCGGCGAAACTGATGGACACGGCGTTGGAGGCGACTTTCGTCTCCGTGCGCACCCGTTTGGCCACGGAAAAGGATTTGTGCAGGAGTCGGTTCAGGACCACTCCGGAGGCTCCCTGTTTGACGCTGTTCCGGTAGGCCTGTTTGAGTTGACCGAGAATTTGGGGTTCGCCCAAGACCATGGAATCCAGGCTGGAGGCCACGGAAAACAGGTGGGTCACCGCGTCCAGATTGCGGTGGGTGTAGGTGTGGTCCTGCAATTCATGGACGTCGCCCCCGCAACAGTTGGCCCAAAAGCGCAGGATCTCCCGTACCGTGTCCTTGTCCTCACGGCCGACGGTCACGAGTTCCACCCGATTACAGGTGGAAAGGATCATGGCCTCTTTCACGCCGGACTCGACGGAGATCAGCCCCTGGTCCTTCGGGTCGACGTTAGGCAGGGCATAGCGTTCCCGGACCTCGACCGGTGCGGTGCGGTGGTTGAGTCCGAGCAGACAGATGGATTGGTTCATGACTTAGGGTTGAAAGCTGTGGTGGGTCTCGAGGAAAAAGTTGATTCCCAGCATGGAGATCAGGGACAGGGCAAAGATCCAGATGGCCAGCTTGGCCGGTTTGCGTCCGCGCCAGCCGTTGACCAGGCGCTGGTGAAAGAGAAAGGCGAAGAGCAGCCAGACGATAATGGCCGCGACCTCCTTGGGATCCCAGGAGAAGAAGCGCTCCCAGGTGAAGTGCGCCCAGAGGAACCCGGAAAGCAGGCCCACGGTGAACAACGGAAACCCGAGATTCACGGCCCAGGCATTGACCTGATCGAACAGGGACAGGGAGGGCAGGTCTTTGCTCAGGCCGGTGATTTTGGTCTTGCCCTTGATCTTGTTTTCCAGGAACAGATAGACCGCTCCGGCGCTGGCGGCCATGGCCAGCAGGCAGATGCTCAGGAACAGGGTGCCGATATGCAGCCCGAACCACAGCCCCATGAAGCTTTCCGGTAGGATGACCTCCATGCTGGGCAGGGTCGTGGCGAAGGAGTAGACGATCAGGGCCAGGGGCAGGGAGGTCAGGGCCAGAAAGTGCATGCGCAGCCGCCAGTTTAGGACCAGGGAGACGATGATCAGGGTCCAGGCCATCAGGCTGAAGTAAAACGGACCGTGACCCAGGGCCTCCGAACCGTAACGGGCCATATACAGCCCGACATCCACGGTGTGCAGGCCGAAGCCGAGCAGGGTCGCGATTTGTCCGCCGGAACGGAGAAGGGGACCGCGGATCAGCACCGCGAGAATATGCAGTACGGCCCCGAGAAAATAGAGCGCCAGAACGGCGAGTTCCAGGGTTTCAGTCAGGTTCACCGATCACGTCCTCCAAGCGGGGATGCAGGCTTTCCGGGAGATGACGCCGTAGTTCCTCCAGGATTCGGGCGTCGTCTCCCGACTGCACGGCTTCCAGCAGTCTGGATTGGGTCAAGGCCCGGAACAGGGCGGTATTGTCCGACGTGGGCAGGTTCAGTTCCAGGACCAGCGGGCGCAGGCGGCGCATTATCGCCAGGAACCGGGCGTACTCCGGGCCGAAGCAGGCGCCGAGGTCCTGGCGGATTTTCTTGGCCAGGGCCGGGCTGGAGCCGGACGTGGACACGGCGATGGTCAGGTCGCCCTGGGAGTGCATGGCTGGAAGAATAAAGCTGCATTTCTCGGGCTGGTCCACGATGTTGCAAAGGATTCCCCGCTCGGCGCACATCCTGCTGATTTGCCAGTTCAATGTCTCGTCGCTGGTGCTGGCGATGACCAGGAAGCAGCCATCCAGGTCCTCGGGAAGAAACGTGCGGACATGGTACTCCACCAAGCCCTGCTCGATGAGTTCCTGCCAGCAGGGCTCCGGTTCGCGGGTATCCACGATCCGCAGTCGCCCCGGAGCACAGGACAGGAGCGTGCGGACCTTGCGGGTCCCCACCTGGCCTACGCCGACCACCAGGCAGTACTTGTCGTGCAGATCGAGAAGAATGGGATAGTAGCGCATGGGTGTTTTACATTCAAATTTGGTATCTACTCAGCACGCTGTGTGTCCGCTCTTGCCCCGGCAATCGGGGTCGGTATCGATATCGGAATCGGAACATGAAAAATTTTGAATGTATCCCAGCATTTTCGATCCCGATCCCGATCCCGATTCCGATTTCGACTCCGACCCTGAAAAAAATCAATCCATCTTTGCGGTGCTGATGGTTACTGACGGACGATGGCGTAAAAGCTGATGGTCACCCACTGCCCCTTGGAATAGTTGAAACCGCGAATAATGGCCAGTCGTTCCACGTCCAGTCCGAGATTTCCCACGGCTTCGTGAAAGCGCTGCTCCTGGCGGGATTCGACCAGCGCCAGGCCGTCGGGATGCTCCAGGAGATGGTTGGCGGCTTCCAGGTGGTTGACCAGCCGGGTTGGGGTGCCCAGGAGAAAGGCCATGCTGGGTTCCTGAAAGCCCGTCGAGGCGATGAGGCCGCTCAGGTCCGGATGCTCCTGGCGCAGGGAGTCCACGGTTTGCAGCACGGCCCGGCTGACCCAGAATCCACGCAGCTCGGGCAGGCCCTTGCCCAGAATGACCGGAAACACCAGGACCGCGCCCAGCAGGAGAATCCCGCAAACCCGGACCATGTGTCCCTCGCGATAGGTGCGCCAGGCCAGGGCGGTCATGGCCAGCACGATCAGGGCCGCGAGAACGCCCCACCAGGAGAAGGCCTTGTCCAGGTAAATCGGGGCCACGATCAAGCCGATGCCCAGCACGACCCCGATGGCCAGCCACAGCCCGGCCCCGATCTTGGGAATCCAGGGCGCGAATCGGCTCGGAGAGCCTGCCGTCGTGGATGAGACGCCGGGATGGGCCACCCGGTGAGAAAGCGTGGCCAGCCAGACGCCGATGAGCAGGGCGATGGCCGGGTACATGGGCAGGACGTAATGGGGCAGTTTGGTGGGCACCAGCTCAAAAACGATCCAGGACGGGACGATCCAGGCCCAGAGAAAACGGACCAGACGGTCCGTTTTCCGCAAGGACCAGGTCTGGACCAGGGCCGGCCAGGCCAGCAGCGATCCCGGCCAGAAGGTCAGGGTGAACAAAAGCAGGTACATCCCCGGAGGAGCGCCGTGGGATTCGTGGCCGGAGATCAGTTTGGGCAGCAGATCGCCGGTGACCGCGTCGGAGACGAAGGAGCCGTCCGTGGCCAGACTGACGGCGATGAGCCAGGGCAGAACCATGACCGTGGTCAGGAGCAGGCCGGCCTTGGGCCGCAGCCCGCGCAGCCAGGCAAAGCGCCCGTGATTGAGGGTTTCCGGGGCGCGGCGGTCGGCGATGAACAGAGTGAGCAAGGTCAGCCCGGAGATCATCGGTCCCACCGGCCCCTTGAGCAGGATGGACCCGCCCATGCCGCCCCAGAACAACAGCCAGAGCCATGGCTCCGGCTGCCGGTCCGCCGGGCGGATGTAGCAGCGGGCCAGGGCCGCCTGCATGGCCGTGATGGAGGCCAGGAGCATGGCGTCGGTCTTGGCCAGATGGGCCTCGGTGACCAGCAGGAGGGTGCAGGCCAGCAGAGCCGCGGCGGCCAGAGCGAAGCGGACGTCCATTGCTCGTCTGGCCAGGGAAAAGGTCAGCAGCACGGCCAGCACGGCCCCCAGCACGGACGGCAGGCGGTAGGGCCAGAGAGCCTCGGGATTGGTCAGCCGGGCAGAGGCGGCCTGGAGCCAGTAGATGCCCACGGGTTTTTTGTGGCGATCCTGGTCCTGGAACTTGATCCGGATGTAGTCCCCATCTTCCAACATCTGCCGGGAAGCCTGGGCAAAACGAGCCTCGTCCCGGTCAAAGGGGGGAAGGGTGGTCATGCCCGGAAGAAACAGCACCAGGCAGAAGCAGATCAGGATCAGGTATCCGAACGTGGCGGCAAAGGGGCCGTCGAGATATTTTGTCATATGGATGGTGGGTTACGGGGTCAGTGACGGGTTGGCGTGCATTTTTCGGCGATAGGCGTCGATGCCGAACCAGATGATCACAAAGGCGATCACCGCGGCGACGATGAAGGCAATGCTGGTCTGGAGGGTCTCCTGGGTGGCCCCGGCCCCGATCAGGGTCGCCGGAATGGCCTGGGGAAAGGTGCCCAGAAACGTGCCCAGCAAAAAGTGACCATGTCCAAGGGGCAACATGCCCATCATGATCGTGGAGTAGAAGCCGGATAGCGGCATCATCCGCATCCCGAACACCGACATCACCCCGCCCTTGCCGATGCGTTTTTGAACGGCGTTCAGGTTGGGCCGGTGGCGGAGAAAGGAAAAGCTCCATCCCGCGTGGCGGACCAGATTGAAGACGGCGTAAAAGCCCAGCACCGTCCCGACCTGGGTCAACACCAAGCCTTGCCAAAAACCGAAGGCCATGCCGCCGATGGAGCAGAGCAGCAGTCGGGGAACGCCAAGGCAAACCAGGAGGGTCACTCCGGCAATGTACAGTCCCATTCCGAAAAAGCCGCGCTGCAGGAACCAAGCCCCGAGGAGTTCGGTCCTGTCCAACAGGGAGCGCAGCGGCGTGACGTTCATCAGGACCAGCCCCAGCAGGACGATGCCGATCAGGACAAGGCCCACCAGGCGAGGACGGGTCCAGAATCCGTGTCCCGTTTCCGTGTCGGCTCCTGAGTGGGAAGGCTCGGGAGATCCCGAGGGGTCAGGGGAGCAGGTCTGGTTCGTGAGGGTCGTGGGGGCGGCTGCGGTGCGGTGATGAGTCATTGAGTCATTCATGGGGCGGGCGCCGCAAGGCTAGGTTGGGAACGTGCTCCCAGCGCCGTGCCGGGATGGCCCGTCGAGCGTACCAGCGCACGGCGACGCAGTCCAGCAGCCCGCGCCAAAGGCGGTTGCCGATCCCGTACTTGGAAACGCCGCTGATCCGGGGACGGTGGTTGATGGGCAGCTCGATCACGGTCAGCCCCCGGCAGCGCAGCAGGGTGGGCAGAAAGCGGTGCATGCCGTTGAACACCAGAAGTTCCGGCAGGGCAGTCCGGCGCAGGGCGCGGAAAGTGCAACCGGCGTCCGCGATCCGGTCTCCGGAGACCATGTCCCGGAATCGGTTGGCCAGCCGTGAGGAGACGCGCTTGATCCAATTGTCCCGACGGTTGGCCCGGATGCCGCAAACCATGTCCGTTTCCGGGGTCAGGGCGCGCAACAGGCGGGGAATGTCCGCCGGGTCGTGCTGCATGTCCGCGTCCATGGTGACCAGAATCCGGCCCCGGGCGACCTGGAATCCGGTGGCAAAGGCCGCGCTTTGGCCCAGGTTGCGGGTATGCCGGACGAGTCGAAGCCGGTCGTGGTCGGCGTGCAGTCTCGTCAGCAGGTCCAGGCTGCCGTCCCGGCTGTAATCGTCCACGCAGATGATCTCAGAGGGCCGTCCCAGTTCGTTCAGCACCGACGTCAACTCGTCGAGAAGCGGACGCAGACATCCCTCTTCATTGTAGACCGGCAGAATGCAGGAAACGGCCGGCGGCCCAAGGTCGGATGGCGTGGAGGGTGTGGAGGGCATGGGGCGAAAGCGCGGCAACGGGTTCAGTTCACAAGGGCCTTGGCGAAGTCCTCGCCGCTGAACGGTCGGAGGTCTTCCATCTTCTCGCCCAGGCCAACGAAACTGATGGGCATGCCGAACTCCAGGGCGATGGCCACCACGATGCCGCCTTTGGACGTGCCGTCCAGCTTGGTCAGGATGATTTCGTCCACGCTGACCGCCTCGTGGAACAACTTGGTCTGGGAAAGGGCGTTCTGTCCGGTGGTGGCGTCCACCACCAGCAGGCTGCGATGAGGTGCGCCGGGAAGCTTCTTGGCCAGGACGCGCTTGATCTTGCGCAGTTCGTCCATCAGGTCGACCTTGGTGTGCAGCCGGCCCGCGGTGTCCAGAAAGACTACGTCGTGGCCGCCTTGCAGGGCCGCGTCCACGGCTTCGTAGGCCACGGCGGCCGGGTCCGCGCCTTCACCCTTGCTGAAGAAGTCCGCGCCGGTGCGCTTGGCCCAGATGGCGAGCTGCTCCATGGCCGCGGCCCGGAAGGTGTCCCCGGCGGCCACGAGCACCTTGCGGCCCTGCATCTGGGCGCGGTGGGCCAGCTTGGCGATGGTCGTGGTCTTGCCCACGCCGTTTACGCCCACCACCAGCACGACCTCCGGACCCTGGGGCAGATCGACGACCTTGGGTTGGGGGAAGATGGCGGCCAGTTCCTGACGCAGCATTTCCCGGAACGCCTCGGGCTCGCTGATGTCTTCCTTGCGCACTCGGGCCTTGAGCCGGTCCAGGAGCATGACCGCGGAGCGGTGCCCCACGTCGGCCATGATCAGCACTTCCTCCAGCTCTTCCCAGAACGGATCGTCGAACTTGCGATGGGCCGAGAGCAGGGCGTCGATGCGCTTGGTGAGCTGCTCCCGTGTCTTATTCAGGCCTTCGGAGAGCTTCAGAAAGAGGCGGTCCCGCTCGTCCTCCTCGTCTTCCAGTTCCAGGGCCAGGGCCAGTCGGTACTGCAACTCGGACCGAAATTCGGCTACCTGCTCGTAGCCCATGTCCTCCAGCCAGTCCCGGAATTTGGTGATGAACAGTTCGGCCTCGTCCTCCGGGGCCTCCAGGGCCCGGAACAGGAAGCGCAGCCGTTCCCACAACTCGTCGCCCATGGTCTCCACCCCGGAAAGGGTGTGCTCCAACCAGACGCTGAGCTTCGGCTCGGCCCCGCGCAGGGCCTGCATGACCTGGGTTTGCCACTCAGGGGCTTTGGCTGTCGCTTCGGTTGCCCGTCCGGGCTCGGAAGGTTTGGCTGGGGCGGTCTCGACGAGTTGTTCCGGTTTCGAGGTCGGCTCCGGTTCCGGAGACGGCGTCGGCTTGGCGGGCTGACGGGAAAAGAGGCGGGAAAGCAGGCCCGGGCGGGCCTTGGAAGCGGGTTGCTCCTGGCTTTCAAAGGCTGGTTCCGGAGAAGGTTCGGAAACGGATTCGGGAACAGGCCCAGAAGTCGCTTCGGGAGCAGCTCCAGAAGCAGGTTCGGCAACAGGTTCAGGTCCGGTCTTCAGGCGAGGCTCGGGGTGAGAATCCGGAACAACCTGCGTGGCGGTTTCCAGGGGAGGCTGAATGCTCTCCGGACCCGTCGGTCGTTTCGCTTCCTCTTCCGACCTTGATTCCAGTTCGGAAGCGTCTTCGGGGGTGTGTTCCGCGACAGGTTCCGGGGAAGGCTCGACCGGCTCCGGTTCCGGCGCGGGCGTTGTTGGCTCCTGGTCCGCCGGTACGGCTTGATCGACTATCTCCGCTGAATCCGATGCCTCCGATGATTCCTGGGAAGACTTCGGTTCCGGCTGTTCGATCGATTCTTCAGTTTTGGTCGCTTCTTCGGTGGACCACCATTTTTTTACCTTGGAGAAAAAACCCATATGTTCTGTTCCTGGCTGGTTTGAGATCGTAAAAAAGAAGATTCGGCCCGTCATTCACGGCCAAGGGGTTTCTTATCCAGGCTTGGCGGTCAAGGCAATGCCCTGGGGAATCGGGTGCTTCATTTTGACGCATTGTCTCCTCAGCAAAAGACCTGGCCCAGGCGAGAAAACGTGAGGATGTTGTCCATTTTTGACCTCGCCTGGATGATTCCGTATGCTTCATGGTAGTTTTGCCACTTTGATTCATGGTGCTCGCCGCTTTTCGGCCCGTTTCCAGCGGAGATCGGAAGCCGGCTCCCGGCAACAGCCACGCCTGGGACGCATTTTGGGGGAGGGGCGAGCGTGAAGCATTCTGAAGGAGAGTTGATTCGATATGTGCGGTATTTGCGGAGAATTGCGGTTTGATGGAAGCCAGGCCACGGCGGTGAACGTTCAGGCCATGGCCGACGTGATGTCCGGTCGCGGTCCGGACGGGTGCGGCATATTCGTGCAGAAAGGGGTGTCCCTGGGGCACCGGCGACTGAAGATCATTGATCTGAGCGACGCATCCCATCAGCCCATGATCGACCCGGAACTGGGGTTGGCCTGCGTGTTCAACGGGATCATCTACAACTACAAGGAACTCCGCCGAGAGCTGGAAGGCAAGGGCTACCGCTTTTTTTCCTCCGGAGACACGGAGGTGTTGCTCAAGGCCTACCATGCCTGGGGCGATGAGTGCGTCCAACGGTTCATGGGCATGTTCGCCTTCGCGGTCTGGGAGCGGAATTTCGGAACGGTTCTGCTGGGCCGGGACCGACTGGGGATCAAGCCGTTGTATCTGGCCGAGGTTCCGGGTGGGCTGTTGTTCGCTTCCAGCCTGCCCGCGCTGCTGGCCACGGGCAGGATCGACAAGGAACTGGATCCCGTAGCCCTGAATCACTATTTCTCTTTTCATGCCGTGGTCCCGGCCCCGCACACTCTGTTGCAAGGCGTGCGCAAACTGCCTCCGGCCACGCTGCTGCGGCTGGAAACAGACGGGACGCGCCGGCAATGGGAGTACTGGAATCCGGATTTCAATTGCCTGGAGCCGGACAAGAGCGAAGGCGAGTGGCGGGATGAGGTTTTGGCCGCGCTGCGTACCGCGGTGGATCGGCGGATGGTGGCGGACGTGCCCGTGGGCGTGTTGCTCTCCGGCGGCCTGGATTCCAGCCTGGTGGTGGGGCTGCTGGCCGAGGCCGGTGCGCGGGATTTGAATACCTTTTCCATCGGCTTTGAAGCCGTGGGCGACGAAGCCGGAGATGAATTCCGGTATTCGGACATCGTGGCCAAACGCTTCGGCACCGTGCATCACAAGATTTCCATCTCCTCGGCCGAGGCCCTGGGCAATCTGCGGGACTGCGCGCGGGCCATGTCCGAGCCCATGGTCAGCCACGACAACATCGGCTTCTACCTGTTGTCCCGGGAGGTGGCCAAGCATGTCACCGTGGTCCAGAGCGGCCAGGGTGCGGACGAGGTCTTTGCCGGGTATCACTGGTATCCGCCGATGATGGACAGCCGCGACGCGGTGGCCGACTACGCCCGCTTGTTTCGCGATCGGGATCATGCGGACTATGCCCGGCTGGTGGAGGCGCGCTGGGGCGGTGAGGACCATAGCCTGAACTTCATTCGCGCCGGGTTCGCCGCGCCGGGGGCGAACAGGGCCATTGACAAGGCCCTGCGCATGGACGCCCTGACCATGCTCGTGGACGACCCGGTGAAGCGGGTGGACAATATGACCATGGCCTGGGGCCTGGAAGCCCGTGTGCCGTTTCTGGACCATGAGCTGGTGGAGCTGGCCGCCCGGATTCCCGCGGAACTGAAGGTCCGCGACGGCGGCAAGTACATCCTCAAGGAGGCTGCCCGGTCCGTAATCCCGCATGAGGTGATCGACCGGCCCAAGGGCTACTTTCCGGTCCCGGCGTTGAAGTATCTGCGCGGTCCGTTTTTGGACTTCGTAACCGAGGTGCTGGACCAGCCCGCGGCTCGCCAGCGGGGGCTCATCCGCCGGGATTATCTGGACGAGTTGCTGCGCGCTCCGGAAGAACACATCACGCCGTTGGGCGGCTCCAAGCTCTGGCAGGTGGCCGTGCTGGAATTGTGGATGCAGGAACATGGGCTTTAAGTTGATTTCTGTAAGATACTTATTTTGCTGTTCGTTCAAAAACCTCAAGTGCAAGGAGCAAAGAAAGCTCAAACTCGAAGCGTATTTGTTCATACGTGAGAGTTTGAGCTTTCTGTCGCGACGCTGCAATTGGGGATTTTTCAACGAACAGCGAGGAGGGGCGTGACATGGGTCAGACGAAACACCGCGGCGAGCATCGCTTCGACCGCGACAATCTGCCGTCGCTGCGCTACTGGAAACGGGCGGACATGCTGCCCAACCTCAAACTGCCCGCGGACGTGATCCTGGAGTGCGGATGGGGCCGGTTGATCTTTGCCCATACGTTCTCGGACCAGCGCAAGCTGGTTCGCACCATTTGCGACGAATCTCCGGGGCGGCGGGACATCGCCATTTATCTGCGCGATCCGCACGTCGTGCTGGCCATGGCGCCCCAGGAACTGTTCATGGACCCGTCCCATACCTTCAGGCTCTGGCTGGACCGCTATCAGCCGGACCCGGTCATGAACAAGCGGATCGTGATTCGTCGGGTGCAGACCAGGGAAGACTGTCGCCGGATCAACACTATTTACGCCGGCAGGGGCATGGTGGTTTCCAGGGAGGACTTTCTTTGGAACCACCGTCATTCCCGGTCCATGGTCCCGCTGGTGGCCGAGGATATGGCCACCCAGCAGATTGTGGGCACGGTCACGGCCATCGACCATAAACGGGCCTTCAATGACCCGGAAAACGGGACCAGCTTGTGGTGCCTTGCCGTGGAGCCGCAATGTCGGCTGCCCGGGGTGGGCGAGGCCCTGGTGCGCTATGTGGTGGAGTATTTCCAGGCTCGGGGGCGGTCCTACCTGGACCTGTCCGTGATGCACGACAATACCCAGGCCATCGCCTTGTATGAAAAGCTGGGCTTCTCCCGGGTCCCGGTCTTCAGCGTCAAGCACAAGAACGCCATCAACGAGCCGCTCTTCGTGGGCGAGGAACCGCAGACCAGGCTGAATCCATACGCCATGATCATCATCAAGGAGGCCCGGCGGCGGGGG
Source organism: Desulfonatronum zhilinae (assembly GCF_900182865.1). Classification (NCBI taxonomy): domain Bacteria; kingdom Pseudomonadati; phylum Thermodesulfobacteriota; class Desulfovibrionia; order Desulfovibrionales; family Desulfonatronaceae; genus Desulfonatronum; species Desulfonatronum zhilinae. The sequence goes on along the minus strand of NZ_FXUJ01000011.1, from coordinate 92,015 downwards.
ATCGCCGTGGAGGTCCTGGACGAGACCAGCGGGCACTTTCAGCTTTCCTTCGGCGGGCGGAGCATTGCCTGCTGGGAGTCCCTGAGCGAGTTGACCAGCGCCATGGCGTTTTGCCGCTGCGACGACAAAAGCCTGACTTTGCGTCTGCTGCATCGGGCCGGGCTGCGGACGCCGGAACAGGTGGCGGCAGGGGAAGAGGCCGAGAATCTGGCGTTTTTGGAACGCCACCAGCGCCTGGTGGTCAAGCCGACCCGGGGCGAACAGGGCCGGGGAATCAGCGTGGACGTCCGCGACGACGAAGAACTGATCACGGCTGTTCGAAAGGCGCGTGCGGTCAACGACCGGGTCGTGCTGGAGTCCTTTGTTGAAGGGCAGGATTTACGGATGATCGTTATTGACTTCGCCTTCGTGGCCGCTGCGGTGCGGCGGCCGGCCCAGGTGGTGGGCACGGGGGAGCACACGGTGCGGGAACTGATCGAAAAGCAAAGCCGCCGTCGGGCCGCGGCCACGGGCGGGGAGAGCCGAATTCCCCTGGACCAGGAAACCGAACGCTGCATGGCCCAAAGCGGCTGGAAGATGAGCGACGTCCCGCCTGCCGGTGAAACGCTGGTGGTACGCAAGACCGCCAACCTGCACACCGGGGGGACGATTCACGACGTCACGGACCAGGTCCATCCCGAGTTGGTCCGGGCCGCGGAACAGGCCGCCCGGGTGCTGAACATTCCGGTGGTCGGGTTCGATTTTCTCGTCCCGGACGTGGGCGGGTCGGAGTACGTGATCATCGAGGCCAACGAGCGTCCGGGCCTGGCCAACCACGAACCGCAACCCACGGCGGAGCGGTTCGTGGACCTGCTCTTTCCCCAGACCGCGATTCGAGGCTGATCCATTCCGATTGGGTCGAAAAAAACTGTACAAATACGGAGAACTGAATGACCAACGTGGCCATCGACATGGCATATCTGAAACGAATGCTTCTGGAACTTTTGGAAATCCCCAGCCCCACCGGATACACGGACCGGATCGTTCATTTTGCCGGTGAGGAACTGACCAGGCTGGGCATTCCCTTTGAGTTGACCCGACGCGGGGCCATCCGGGCGGACCTCAAAGGCCGGGCCAGCAATCCGGACAGGGCCCTGGTGGCCCACCTGGACACCATCGGGGCCATGGTCCGGGAACTCAAGCCCAATGGCCGGCTCGGCGTCGCGCCCATCGGGACGTGGTCCAGCCGGTTCGCCGAGGGGGCGCGGGTGACCATTTTCACGGACGCCGGTTCCCTGCGGGGAACCATCCTGCCGTTGAAGGCGTCCGGTCATGTCTACGGGAACGAGATCGACACCCAGCCCGTGAACTGGGACAACGTGGAAGTGCGCGTGGACGAGCCGTCGCTCAGCGTGGACGAATTGGTCGGGCTGGGCATCCATATCGGCGACTGGGTGGCCGTGGACCCGCTCTGCGAGGTGCGTCCCAGCGGATACGTGAATTCCCGGCACCTGGACAACAAGGCCGGAGTGGCGATTCTGTTCGCCGTGGCCAAGGCCTTGTTGGAGAACGACATTCAGCCGCCCCTTGACTGTCACCTGTTGTTCACCATTGCCGAGGAGGTGGGGACCGGAGCTTCCGTGGCCCTGCACGGCGACGTGGCCGAGATGGTCAGCATCGACACGGCCCCGCTGCACGGTGGGCACAATCTCTGCGAACGCGGGGTCAGCGTGGCCCTGATGGATTCCAGCGGGCCCTTCGACTACCACTTGACCCATCGCCTTTTGGAATTGTGTCGCAAGCACCAGATTCTCCACCGCCGGGACGTGTTTCGCTACTACCGCAGCGATTCGGCCTCGGCCGTGGAAGCGGGCAACGACCTGCGCACGGCCCTGGTCTGCTTCGGCGTGGACGGCACCCACGGCTACGAACGGACCCACTTCGACTCCCTTCAGGCCACCGCCGAACTGATCGCCGCCTACATGCTCTCCGAACCGGTGGTCCCTCGGGACCGCTTCAGCCTGGGACCGCTGAACGGGTTTCCGGTGCAGCCGGAGTAGTCAGGCGTGAGAGAAATGGGGTGAATCCGTTGAATTTAGTACGTCAACAATCCGGCTTCTGTCCGGCAAGGCGTGTGCCGCGACTGGCCAGCCTGGTCGATTTGATGGGATACTTCAATATAATGCTCGACGGCCTCATGAAATGACGTCTCAAGCTCTTGGATGTTCTCCCCATGAAAGCCAACAATATCTTGAATGTCGGTGAGATGGCCGACGTAGATGTTATCCAGTGGATCATATTCGACTGTCGCCGAAAAGTTTTTATAACGCATCATTTTCATGGGAAGACTCCGGCTCTCTTTAAAAATTCGCGGACGTCCTTCACCGCTGTAGCGGAGGGCTTCTTTTCCAGGATGGGGGCGATGGATGTCAACCCGCTGGCCGTTCAATATGAAGGTGGCTCGTGACCCGCTCCCCTCTATCACCTTGGAGTTCAGGGCTATCAGAAAGGCCTCGATTTCCTTCCAAGCCATATTTCCTTTGACGGGGTCGGTGAAAATTGCGGCAAGTGTTTTGTTTTGCCTTGAATTCATAGTTTAAATTTGAAATGTTGTCTTTACCTCTTGAAAACATGCTCCTCTCCCGGAAACGTCCCGGCCTTGACCTCTTGAACGTACTCTCGCACCGCGTCGCGCATCAGGGTGCCGACTTGAGCGTATTTCTTCACGAATTTCGGGGTGAAGCGGTCGTAGAGGCCGACTACGTCGTGGAAGACCAGGACCTGGCCGTCGCAGTCCGGTCCGGCGCCGATGCCGATGGTCGGGATGGTCATTTGGTCGGAGATGGTCCGGGCCAGGGGGGCTGGGACGCATTCCAGGACCAGGCCGAAGGCCCCGGCTTCCTCCAGGGCAACGGCGTCTTCCTGGATGCGCTGGGCCGCGGCGTCGGTCCGGCCCTGGACCTTGAATCCGCCGAGTTGGTGAACGTGTTGGGGCGTCAGGCCGACGTGGCCCAGGACGGGGATGCCGTTCTGGGTCATCTTGCGCACGGCGGGCAGGATTTCCCGTCCACCCTCTACCTTGACCGCATGCATCCCGGCTTCTTGTAAAAAACGTCCGGCGTTGACCAGGGCCTGCTCCGGCGAAACCTGGTAGCTCATGAAGGGCATGTCGCCCACCAACATGGCCCGTTGCGCCCCCCGAGCCACGGCCCGGCAGTGGTGGAGCATGTCCTCCATGGTCACGGACAGGGTGTTCTCAAGGCCGAGCATGACCATGCCCAGGGAGTCGCCCACCAATAGGACGTCCACCCCGGCTTCGTCCAACAGCTTGGCCGTGGCCCAGTCATAGGCCGTCAAGACGGTAATCTTTTCGCCCTGGCGCTTCATCTCCAGGAGCGTGGCCGTGGTCGTTTTACCCACTTCATGCCTCCATCTTGTCCAGGGCATCCATCAGGCTGATGGTCAGCTTAAGAAAGTCCGCTTCCGTCAAGATGCCCACGAGCTTTTCTTTATCCACCACCGGCAGGCAGCCGTACTTGTGCTGGAGCAGGAGTTCCGCGGCTTCGCGCAGGTCCACGCCAGGGGAAATGGTGGTCACGTCCCGGCGCATGATTTCATGGATGGGAATGGAGGCGTCGATTTCGTTCTGGACCTCGTCCTCGATGTCGGCCAGCTTGGAAATGGTCACGGCCAGCAGGTCCCGGTGGGTCAGCAGACCGACGAAGCGTTCCTCCCTGTCCACGATGGGGATGTGTCGGATACGGCCCAGGTTCATGATCGAGCGGGCGGTCTGCACGTTGTCGTGCTCCTGAAGGGAAAAGACCTTTTTGGTCATCAGATCGTTGACTTTGAGCATGATGGTTCTCCTTGTTGATCAGAATACACGTATTCTTTCACTGTTCATGACCGGTCTGTCAAGGATGACCGGACCGGCGGCGATTTGGAGAATATGAAAGGATTATGGCATGACAAGTATTTCTTGTCCTTTGCCGGGATATCGGATACCCATCAATGTTTTTCGATCACTTTTCCTTTTTACTTGACGCTCATGCGAGGAGAGGTCTTATGATGAACCGTTTCGTCTTGTCGGCATGTCTTGTTTTGTTGTTCGGAGTGTCCGTTTCGGCCGGCGCGGAGCAGGCGAAAGTCGTCTCCGTCAACCAGTTCGTGGAGCATCCGGCTCTGGATTCCGTGCTGCGCGGTTTTCAGGACCAACTGCGTGAGGAAGGGTTTCAGGTCGACTACCGGGTGCACAACGCCCAGGCCAACATGGCCACGGCCAATCTGATCGCCCAGCAGATCGTGGGCGAGCGTCCGGACCTGGTGCTGGCCATTGCCACGCCTTCGGCCCAGGCCATGGCTCAGACCGTGAAAAAGAACCCCTCGATGCAGAAGACTCCCATCCTGTTCAGCGCGGTGACCGATCCGCTGGGCGCCGGGCTGGTCAAGGATCTGCAAAATCCCGGCGAGAACATCACCGGCACCTCGGACCTGACCCCCATGGACCAGCACCTGGCCCTGATCCGGGAGTTCCATCCGGAAATGACCTCCCTGGGCGTGATCTACAACTCAGGTGAAGCCAATTCCCGCGCCCTGGTGGATTTGCTCAAGGTCGAGACGAACAGGGCCGGGATCAAGCTGGAAGAGGCCACAGTGGCCCGGTCCAGCGACGTGTTCCAGGCCGCCCGCAGCCTGGTGGGCCGGGCTCAGGCCGTGTACGTGCCCACGGACAACACGGTGGTTTCGGCCTTCGAGGCCCTGGCCAAGGTCTGCCAAGACAACAAGCTGCCCCTGTACGCCGCGGACGTGGACTCCGTGCCTCGGGGCGCCGTGGCCGCGTTGGGCTTTGACTATTACGAGCACGGCCGCCAAGCTGGAGCCATGGCCGCGCGCATCTTTCGCGGAGCCGATCCGGCGAGCACCCCGGTGGAAACCCAGCAGGAACTCGAACTGCACATCAATCTCCCCGCGGCCCAGGCCATGGGCGTGACCATTCCCCAGGCTCTCCTGGACCGGGCCGGGAAGATTCTCGAATAAGCAATAATCCTCTTGTCTGCTCGTGCTCAGTCGTCTTGCTGAGCACGAGTGCGATTACCAGGTTTTAACCTTTCTTCATGACGTTTTCTTCTCCATGAACATATCCAAGCTGATCGTCGTTTACGGGATCAATGAGTCCGGAGTCCTTCCGTGACCTGGTACGCGCTGTTGGGCGCGGTGGAGCAGGGGCTGGTCTACGGGATCATGGTCCTGGGCGTGTACCTGACTTTTCGGGTGCTCAACTTCCCGGATCTGACCGTGGACGGGAGTCTGCCCCTGGGTGCCGCGGTCTGCGCCGTGGCCATCACCTCGGGGATCGACCCGTTCCTCTCTCTGTTTCTTGCTATGTTCGCTGGGTTCCTGGCCGGGATGGTCACCGGGTTTCTGAATACCAAGCTGGGTATTCTGCATCTCTTGGCTTCCATTTTGACCATGATCGCCCTGTATTCCATAAATATTCGGGTGATGAGCGGCCCCAACGTCTCCCTGCTGGGCCGGGATACGATCCTCGATCCGCTGATGGGCTTGGGCTTGCCCGGGTATTTGTCCTCCATCGTCCTGTTCTCGTTCATCGGGGCGGCCATCGTGATCTTCCTGATCTGGTTTCTGCACACGGAATTTGGACAGACCATGCTGGCCACGGGCGACAATCCCCGGATGATCACCAGCCAGGGCGTGAATACGCATAGCGTGATCATCATCGGCGTGGGGCTGTCCAACGCCATGGTGGCCTTCAGCGGGGCGCTGATCGCCCAGAATCAGGGCGCGGCGGACGTGAACATGGGCGTGGGAACCATCGTGGCCGGGCTGGCCTCGGTGATCGTGGGCGAGACGGTCTTCGGCCGGGGCGGGATCATGCGCGCCGTGATCGCGGCCCTGCTCGGCTCGATTCTCTATCGGCTGGCCATCGCCATGGCCCTGAGCATGAAGCTGGGGGCCTTCTCCTTCACTCCCAGCGATCTGAACCTGATCACCGCGCTGCTGGTGGTCCTGGCGCTCACCGCGCCGAAAATCAAGGCGCGGTTCTTCTCATGATGCTGTCTCTGAAAAATGTCATCAAGTATTTTCACCGGGGCAGCGTGAACGAGGTCCTGGCTTTGCAAAATGTCTCCCTGGACGTTCGTCGCGGGGACTTCATCTGCATCATCGGTTCCAACGGGGCCGGCAAATCCACCTTGTTGAACTGTCTGGCCGGATGCTTTTTCCCGGATCAGGGCAGTATCCTCCTGGATGATCGGGACATCACCGGCTGGCCGGAGTACAAGCGGGCCAAGTTCATCGGCCGGGTCTTCCAGGACCCGCTGCTGGGCACCTGCGCTTCCATGAGCATCGAACAGAACCTGGCCCTGGCCCTGCGCCGGGGACGCTTCCGGGGACTGTCCGCCGGGGTGCGCCGCCTGGACCGGGATCTCTTCCGGGAAAAACTGCGCATGCTGGACCTGGGATTGGAGGACCGGTTCCAGGACGCCGTGGGCCTCCTTTCCGGCGGACAACGCCAAGCCCTGACCATGGTCATGGCCACCCTGGTCCGCCCGGACATCCTGTTGCTGGACGAGCACACCGCGGCCCTGGATCCCAAGACCGGCCAACAGATTCTGGAACTGACCGATCGACTGGTGGAAAGCATGGAGCTGACCACCCTGATGGTCACCCACAACATGCACCAGGCCCTGCGCATGGGCAACCGGCTGATCATGATGCACCGGGGCGAGATCATCCTGGACATCACCGGCGAGGAAAAGAAGCGTCTGAAAGTGGACGACCTGCTGGCCCGATTCTACAGCCTGAAGCAGGAGGCCTTTGCTTCGGACAAGATGCTGTTGGTGTGAGAGGGGAGGGTATTCAGGAGTCAGAATTCAGAATTCAGAATTCAGAAGTCGGAAGTCAGAGGTCGGAAGTCTGGAGTCAGGAGTTAGGAGGCGGGGTGTTGGTGTGCAGAAGAGGTTTAACCACTGAACCGTGAACCCCTGAACCCTGAACCGTGAACCGTGAACCGTGAACCATTAAAAAAAACGGAGTTTTTCCCATGTCTGAACGTACCCTTTGCATGATCAAGCCGGACGGCGTGGAGCGGAATTTGATTGGAAATGTGTTGACCCGGATCGAGACCGCGGGGCTGCGGGTCGTGGCTTTGCGCAAGCTGCGGCTGACCACGGCCCAGGCCGAGGGCTTCTATGCCGTGCACAAGGAGCGTCCGTTTTTTCAGAGCCTGGTGAGTTACATGACCTCCGGGCCCATCGTGGCCGCGGTCTTGGAAGGCGACAACGCCATTGCCCGCTGGCGGGACCTGATGGGCGCAACCAATCCGGCCAATGCCGCCGATGGCACCATTCGGAAGGATTTGGCCCTGGACGTGGAGCGGAACACGGTGCACGGCTCCGACGCCCCGGAAACAGCGGCTCAGGAAATCCCGTATTTCTTCAACACCATGGAGCAGCAGGGATGAGTGCCTTGCGCATCGGATGCATCGGGCTCGGGAACATGGGGGCGGCCTTGATCAAGGCTTTCTCCACTCGCCCGGATACGTCCATTCTTGGGTTTGATCCTGATAAAAGCAAGGCGCAGGACCTGGCCGGGGTGCCCGGCTTCGTCGCGGCGCAGAGCATTGAAGATGTGCTTCGCGACGCGGACTTTGTATTTCTGGCGGTCAAGCCGCAAATCATGTCCAAGGTCCTGGCCGAGGCCCTTCCGGCCCTGCGACCGGAGATATGTCTGATATCCATAGCCGCCGGCATCGGGATGGAGCAGCTGCGAGCCTGGTCGGAAGAGCGTTGCGCCGTGGTCCGGGTCATGCCCAACACTCCGGCCATGGTCCGTTCCGGGGTCAGCGCGGTTTGCTTCGAAGACCCGAAGCTGACCGAAGCCGGGCAAGCAACGATCATGGAACTCCTGGGCCTGCTGGGTCAGGTCCACGTTCTGCCGGAACGGTATTTCCACGCCTTCACCGCTCTGGTGGGCTCGGGCCCGGCCTACGTGTTTCACTTCATGGACGCCCTGGTCCAGGCCGGGGTCTCCGCCGGCCTGGGGCGGCCCCAGGCCGAGGAGATGGTCGCCGGGCTGTTGGAAGGCTCGGTCAAGCTGGCCCAGGAAACCGGCTTCAGTCTGAGCACCCTGCAGCACATGGTCACCTCCCCCGCGGGAACGACCATCGCCGCGTTAAACCACCTGGACAGAACAGCGGTCCGCGGCTCGATCATCGACGCGGTGCACGAGGCGGAGCAGCGGAGTCGGGAGCTGGGGGAGGGGTAGGTCGAGCTTTGAGAGCTTACAGCAAAGGGGGCCCGATGGTCCCCTTTTTTTGTAACTACTCAGCACCGAGTAGTGCCGTTGCCGGTGTCGGTATCGGAATCGGAATCGGGATCGAAAACGCTGGGAAGCGTTCAAAATTTTTCCTGTTCCGATTCCGATTCCGATAGCGACACCGACTCCGATTGCCGGAGAAAGGGCGGATACAAAATGTGCTGAGTAGATACCTTTTTTTATCCTTTCCCACATTCGCTTGCGGTTCTGACCACGCAGATCGTTGACAAAGAGAGCCGATTTTGTATAGCAGATTTGTATACAAAGGAGGGGGTATGGCTCAACTTGAAACGCGAAGTTCTCCCATCAACATCAGAGCGTTGCCGACACAAAGGGTTTTGATCGATAAAGCTGCGGATATTTTGAGAAAAAGTCGATCGGAGTTTATGCTTGAGGCGGCATGTCGGGAAGCCGAGAATGTCCTTTTGGATCGACGTCTTTTTTTTCTGGATGACGCGGAGTATCGGAAATTTGAAGAGTTGATGAGGGCTCCCGTTTCCGATTCCGTTGAAGCACTCCTTGCAACAAAAGCACCGTGGGAATGACCCAGCTTTCTCCTCCCGCCCCAGTCTCCCCACTTTATAGCCTGGAAGATTTTGATTGTGGAGTGGCTGTACTCAATTCGTGGCTGATCAAGCAGGCTTTGCGAAATGAGGCATCCGGCGCTTCCCGGACATTCATTGTCGGAAAGGAGAAAAAAATTGCTGGTTATTATGCTTTAGCCGTCGGGAGCGTTGAACGAGTGAGGGCATCCGCAAAAATACGCCGGAATATGCCTGAGCCGGTGCCTGTCATGGTGCTGGGGAGATTAGCGGTTGACCTTCAGTGGCAGGGGCTGGGGGTTGGCCAGGGACTTCTCAAAGATGCTTTGCTACGTACCGTGGCCGTCTCAAGACAGGCAGGAATACGGGCGCTTGTGGTGCATGCCATTTCCCAAGAGGCCCGATTGTTTTACATCCGTCACGGCTTTCTGGAATCGCCCTTGGATGAGATGACGCTCATGCTGGGCCTGGAAAAACTCCTGACTTGATCAAAGAATCTTAGCATCCATCAACGAATCTGGAAAAAACACTGGACATATTTTTGTGAGCAAAATATAGTCTACCCCAAAGTGTCTGACAAGGGCAAAGCACGCCGAAAGGGTGTGACGCAAAGCCACCGGCCTACATTTCGTTTTGTGCGAAACAGGGTAGCGGGGCCGCCGGACCGAAGAGGGGTTTTTCCTCCTGCTTTTTCCCTGCTCTCGCTCCCTTCCGCCGGACCGGCAATGTTCTTCCGTTTCCACTTCTCCGCTTGTTTTGATGTTTCTGTCCACCGGGCAACCCTTCTCCAGCATTTTATCTCTTTGAACCGGCTGTGCCCATTCGCTCTTCGCCTCGAACTTTCTTCGGCCTGGAGTGTACCACCCAGGGAGGTTGGGAGCAGGGATGGATTGTGTTCGTGGATGCCGGGAATCTGGCTCAAGTTGATGATTCCAACGATATCCTCAAGGGTTCGCGGGGCGAGACGACCTTGACCGGGAACATGCCCGTACGCAACTATGTGTCATACGTCGCCAACGGTTCGACGCAGTATGTCAGCGGCGCGTTCCAGCCCGGCACCCTGATTCTCTGCCGCCAGGACCGTGGCGTAAAGTTCATCCTGGCCCGGGCCGGGAGGGTCAGGACCGAGAAGACCACCTGTCAGTGACGATACGGCTCGACAATGCCTTGCCCAAGTATTCGGAGGCCCCAGTGTCCGGGAACAGTCCCGTGTAATGGAAATTTCCGAAATGCTCGAGAATACCCAAAGAGCAGCCTTGCACTGGATCTCAATTCACGACGCTGGAGCGTGGGAACGATCGGAACAAGTCCGTCGATGGTCCGCCCACTCTCCACGTTGGCTTCGGGCTGGGATGGGCGAAAGATTTTTCGCCCCTACGGCCGGTCGCACGTCCGATGAAATCACCGCATGGGGCTTGGCCGCAAACAAAATGTCAAACTGTTGTAAATCATCCCGAAATACCATGTACAAAACGACAACCATAGACCCTGCAACCATGCGGCATTACCGGGAAACCGCGAAGCGGCGATGCGATGCCCTGGCACGTCAACGCGATGTCCGGAGAACGCGGGCCTGGGAAGTTGCCCGTGCGGCGGGCGATTTTCTTCGAAAGCGTTTTCATGCCCAAAAGATTTGGGTGTTTGGGTCCCTTCTTCAGGATGACCTTTTTCACGATCATTCGGACGTGGACCTGGCCGCCTGGGGGGTGCGCCAGGAGGATATCCTCAAGGCGGTTGCCGAAGTTACCAGCCTGGATTCTGACATCTCCGTGGATCTTGTGGTTTTCGAGGATGCATCGGACAGTCTCCGCCGAACCATCCAGGCCGAAGGGAGGCCGTTATGATGCGCTCTGCTGAAGTCTACTCCGCATTGGCCGGTCGGCTTGAGCAGGTTCTTCTGGATGCGCGACGGGTTGCTGAACGAGCTGGAATGTTGCTGGGCAAGGCCCGCCAATCCGGGGACCAGTGTTATCTGGACGGCGTGGCTCTGAATCTGCATGGGTTTTATGCCGCTGTAGAGTCCTGTTTCGAAGACATTGCCCGCACCGTGGACGGAGCGCTGCCTTCGGGAAATAATTGGCACCAAGAGTTGCTGCGTCAGATGGGTGCCGAGTTGAAGGGCGTCAGGCCGGCGGTGATTACGCGGCCAACGCGGGATTGCCTGGACGAATATCACGCCTTCCGCCACCTTGTCCTTACTGTTTACACATTCAACCTTCGGCCCGAGCGGGTTGCCGCCTTGGCCGAGGATGTGTTGCCCTGTCATGGCCAGGTTCAAGAGGATATTGAGCGATTCACGGGATTTCTTCTTGCTCTGGTCGAGAAAGCAGACTGATGGACGCAAGGCCAAAGCCAAGGAAAGTTATGCAAATCTCTTCTCTCCACCTTGGGTATCGGTACCGGGAATGCGAGGGATTGATTCAGGAGGTTTTGGCATGAGGGTCGATCGCGTTCGCATCAAGGGGTTCCTGATGGTAATGTCTCAAAGAGAAATCCTGATGAGGCCGAGCTAATGCAACGTATCCACGCCCTGATCCAAGAGGGCGAGTCCCAAACCTTGGAGTTCAAGCTTTCCTTTGGTCGCGAGGCCATGGAGACCTTGTGCGCGTTCGCCAACGCCAAGGGAGGCTCGGTTTTGATCGGCGTGGACAATCGGGGGCGGATCAAAGGGCTGGAGGCCTCTTGGGAAAGCGTTCAGCAGTGGATCAACCAATTGAAGGGCTCGACTTCGCCTTCCATCGTCGCCGACGCGGATTTGTACGACATGGAGGGAAAGACCATTGTCGAGCTTTCCATTTTCAGCCACCCCATCAAGCCGATCAGTTTCAAGGGGAAATACTTCACGCGAAAGCACAATTCCAACCATCTCATGACCTTGAGCGAGATTTCCAACGAGCACCTGAAGACGCTGAATTTGAGTTGGGATTTTGCCATCGACCCGCGACACGATTTGGAAGACCTCTCTCTGGACAAGGTCAATGCCTTCATTGAGATGGTCAACGGATTGCGTGACCATCCTATCACTGACGATCCGTTGACCGTTCTTCGAAAATTCGAGCTGCTCAGAGAAGGCCGCGTAACATTTGGATGTTTCCTGCTGTTTTGCCGAGAGGCGAGCTTGATCAGCACCATTGACGTCGGGAGATTCGATTCGGAAACCATTATCCGGGACGGCCTGACCATCCGGGATGATCTCTTTTCCGAGGTCGAGGCCTGCATGGGGTTTGTCCGGAAGCACATCAGCAAGCGTTACCTGATCACCGACAAGGCTCAGCGCACCGAGGTTTGGGAATACCCTCTGGAAGCGGTTCGAGAGGTTGTGATCAACATGATCGTGCATCGCGACTACAGGGCAAGCGCTGATTCCACGTTGAAAATTTTCAACGACAGGATGGAGCTGTTCAACCCGGGAACTTTGCCCGAAGGCCTTCTTCTCGAAGACATTCTTGTCGGCCGGGCTGCTTCCAATCCCAGGAACAAGCAGATAGCCGGAATATTCAAAGAAGCCGGACTGATCGAGAAATACGGCTCCGGAATTGTCCGCGTCCTCCAGTCCATGCTCCAGGCCGACGCACCAGCACCTCTCTTCGAGCCAATGGCGCACAGTTTCAAGGTTACGCTGTTTCCCGTTGGCAATGGCGGAGTAAATGGCGGAGTAAATGGCGGAGTAAATGGCGGAGTAAATGGCCTCCTCTCCCATGTACAGAGCTTTCCGGGTCAAAACACCGGAGAGATCAGTCAGGCCCTGGGCTTGCCGAGGAGGACCGTTGAGCGTCGGATCAAGGAACTGAAAAGCGAAGGGCTGATAGAGTTTCGGGGTGCTCCGAGGACGGGTGGGTATTATGCGTGTTTCAGCTGATCAAATGCGGAACAATTATGCGACTGAATAGAGAGCAAGTACAAGCCATCAATCAAATTGTGCATCGAAAAGCCGGCGAAACGGCCAAGGTGTATCTGTTTGGATCACGGTTGGATGACGCAGCCAGGGGTGGGGATGTGGATTTGTTGGTGGAAACGGACGCAAGGATTCCTCGATTGAAGCATGCCAGGATGAAGATGGAGCTTGAACAACTGCTTGGCCTGCCAGTGGATGTGCTTGTTCATGCCCGGGACACGGAGGCCTCGCCGTTTGTTGAGTTGGTGCGGTTGAAGGGGGTGGCGCTTGGAGGTTGGCCATGGGCGGATATCACGGCTGGCAGAGATGAGTTCGTGCCGTGTGAGGAAGTGAAGCGATTTGGTTCTTCGAGAGAAAGTAAAGGGGAGGTTTTTTCTCCTGCCTTCCGTCGTCCGAGATCTGATGCAAAGCCGCAAGTTTAAAAAAATGAGGTGGTTTAAATGCAAGCGCAAGTTTACTCATGTGAGCATACGATAAAAGAAAATGGTGCATTAACTATAAATAATTTACCGTTCAATTCTGGTGAAACAATTAAAGTTATTTTAATTCCCCGATCAAAATATAAAACTGAAAAAAAACGCTATCCCTTTTGGGGAAAGCCGATAACATACCTCAACCCGACTGAACCTGTTGCGGTAGATGATTGGGAAGTATACAAATGATTTTAATGGACACCCATTAGTGACTGTTGACGATAAAATTCTCAACTATCCACATGTCATATTATTGAGATGACAGATTGCGCCTTGAAAAGAGCACCTCGTCAGGCTGTTGGAAGCAGTCCAGCGGTAAGTGCTTTTTTAACAGATAAGCTTGAAACTAGGCTTGACGAGATGGTTTGTCGAAAGACGGATTGCATTATGTGTCTTTGTGAAAAATCGACCTGTCGTCCTGAGATGTCGCAATGAAATCGAAATCATCGGAAATGGATTGTCGAATGTCGAACAAGGATGCAATAACACAGAATACACGCGCAGGAAGGGTGGTCAGGCGGAATGCTGTCGGGCTGACCATTATTGAGGTGCTGGTGGTCGTGGCGATTATTTCGATCATGGCCATCGTGGGGCTTCCCAGCTTGCAGGACTTCATTCGGCGCGCCCGTATTTCCTCCCAGGCCCATGAATTTGTCGGAACCCTGAACTATGCGCGGAGCGAGGCCATCAAGAGAGGGCAAAGGGTCACGGTGTGCAAAAGCGCTGACGGTGAACTGTGCGCCACGACCGGAAATTGGGACCAGGGATGGATTGTTTTCGTGGATGCCAACAATGACAATATTAGGCAGACAGGCGAGGAATTGCTCCGTGTACGCAGCCCTCTTGATGAAGGAATATCTTTAGCAGGGAATACAAACGTCGCGACATACGTATCCTTCCTGAATAATGGAGGGGCAACGCAAATTGGGACAATCACACTGTGTGTCCATGGGAGAGGAATAGACTTTTTGTTGATTCGATCAGGGCGTGTCAGGACTGAGGCAATTACATGTTCTTGAAACTAAAAGTTGAAATGCAGGGGCATAAGAAACAAAAACCCATAATGGGTTTCTCGCTAGTTGAGGTTCTGGTTGGCCTTATTATTTTGGCTATTGGGCTGCTTGGGCTGGCAGGTCTTCAAATGCAAGGGCTTCGCAATAATAACAGTTCCTATCTTCGCTCCCAGGCGACTATCCTTGCGTATGACATCGTGGACCGGATGCGGGCCAACAGGAGCCATGCCAGGAATGGATTCTACGTGATCGACATTGGTGAGGACCCGGCGGACATCAGTCCTGCTCTGCCAACCATAGTGCTTAATGATCTTACCGACTGGAAAAATGCCATTACCGGCACATTGCCTGGCCCGGGGGACGGTTCCGTGTCCATAGATGGGACCATAATCACGATTATTGTGCAATGGGATGACATCAGGGAAGGGACAGTCCAGTTTCAGACTCAGTCTGAATTGTAAATGGCTTGGAGAAAACGATGTATCACTTCGAAAAGCGAAGTCACGGCTTGACCCTCGTGGAACTTCTGGTCGCCATGGTGATCGGCCTAGTGGTGTTAGGCGGTGTGTATCAAATATTTCGAGAAAGCACGGCTACATATCGGATGCAAGAAGGTCTTTCGAGGCTTCAAGAAAATGGGCGCTTCGCATTGGATTTTTTAGTATATGACGTACGGCAGGCAGGGTATCGCGGTTGCATCACTCATGGCCCCATGACAAACACACTGAACAACGCAGATTCATGGACGTATAATTTTAATGTTGGCATTCAAGGGTATGATAATGTTGGGACATCCGTTTCTGAGTTAGGCAACCTTTCAACTCTTTCCGGGTCTGATGTCATTGTCATTCGCACACTACTGGGAGATCCAGTGCGGATCGTCAAGAACAACAATTCCGCGCAACTTTTCGTTGAAGTCACAAGCAACGAACCAGACGCGTGTCCGGGAAACAAACCACAGGTCAGCGGACTGTGTGAGGGAGATATCTTGATGGTTTCCGATTGCGTAAAATCACGCGTTTTCCAAGCCGGTAACATTCAAGTCGCCTCCGGAGAACTCAACGTCACCCACCCCGCCAGCGGCACCCCTGGAAACGCGATTTCTTCCTGGGGCGGAGCAAATGCGCCGGCAGAAGAACGATTCGGGCCAGATGCTGAGATAGTCAAAATATCGACAATCGTTTACCATGTGCGGGATAATTTTTCACTTTACAGAAAGGTTGGTGCTGCGGCAGCTGAGCCTCTTGTCGATGGAGTGCAGACCATGCAGGTCTTGTACGGCATTGATACGGACGGCGATCGTAACATTAACCAATACGTCACTGCAGACAGTGTTGGTGACTGGGAAAGTGTTCGCAGCGTTCAAATCGGCCTGCTGATGCGGACAACGGATGAGATTCGGGACATGGAAGCGGATGATGCTGTGTATAATGTCCTTGGTACAGATTTCGGACCTTACAATGACCGTCATTTGCGACGTGTGTTCACCGCGACAGTGGGGCTAAGGAATCGGTTGCGTTGATGTCAGGCGTGGGGACGAAAATGAAAATATATTCTAAACAACCCTCTAGTGTACGCAATAATACTAGGTCAAATGAATCAGGATCGGCTCTGGTTGTAGGTTTAGTCATCCTGCTGGTGCTGACCATTTTGGGCGTTATTGCCATGCAGACCACAGCATTAGAAGAAAGAATGGCTGGGAACTTACGGGACCGAGATCTCGCTTTCCAGGCGACCGAGGCCGCATTGCGGGAAGGTGAGGCGTTCCTTCAGGCCGCGACTTTACCGCCCTTTGACGGCACGAACGGACTTTACCAGCCCGATCCAACGCTCTGGAAGGATACTGATGTTTGGTCTTCAAGCATTTTGTCTTGGGAATATGGAGGCGAGATTGAGGGCGTCTCAGACCAACCTCGTTACATCATCGAGGAGTTGCCGCCCATGCCGGAACCCGCGGGAAGCCTTGCTGCTGACGAACCCATTCCAGACGCCGGCCTTTATCGCCTCACGGCCCGAGGTGTGGGCGGAACGGATACGGCGGTTGTTATCTTGCAGACCACGTTCAAGCGTTGATTGACTTGGAAATCCTGCTAACCAGTGCCCGGTTTTCTGTTTCGTTCACACAGGGTTGCGCAGTAATAAGGAGAAAGAATATGTTCGCCAAGCCTCCTGTTCTGATGGTTGCAGCCGCTTTTCGTTTTATTGCGGCATGCCTGATTCTCCTGGCATGTTCGGCAACTCCGGCTCAGTCCACGAATATTTCGCAGGTGCCGCTTTTCGTGACGCAAGCCGTCACTCCCCAGGTGATGCTGACCATGTCCAACGATCACCAGCTCTATTTCGAGGCCTACCCTGACTACGCGGACCTGACCGGGGATGGAGCCGCAGAGAGAACGTATAACCACACCATTGTTTACTACGGATATTTTGATTCTTACAAATGCTATGACTATGATACGAGTGATGAGTTGTTTGTGCCTGAGTCGATTACTGAGGACAAATATTGCTCCGGCAACTGGAGTGGCAACTTCCTGAACTACATCTCCATGGCCCGGATCGACGTCATCCGCAAGATACTTTATGGTGGATACCGCTCTGAAGATACGAATAATTTAACAGTACTCGAACGCACCTACCTTCCCAATGACGCTCACAGTTGGGTCCGCTACTATGACGGCAATGACATCGATAAATTGACTCCATTTTCACTCCCATCAGCAACAACTGCAACAAGTTCGACATCGAACTCCGTCCCCGCAGGGTCTCGTAATGAAAGTGCGCATCGCAAGACTTTCACCACTGGCTGGAATTCAACATCACAAGCTCAAATCGGCGATCAAGTGGTTATTCGCGATCAAGCATCTCCGAATACGATTTGGATGATGGGCGTTATAAGGACGTTCAACGCCAGCAACGGAGAGGTTAATATCCAAGTAACAAGTAGTAGCGGAGCGGATGCTACTCTCCGGAATAACTGGTCGATTGCTAATAACTCAAGGCAAGGCATAAGCTTTTGCAATACCACTTTCGCTTCAAACGGCACATTTTCTCAGAATGTCACCACGCCTCCGTTAATCCGCATCGCAAGCGGCAATTATTCGTTATGGACTGCCAATGAACGGCATCAGTGCCGTTGGTACGAAGAGTTGAACAGAATGACAGGTCATGACCAGATGAGAATTGGCGAATTGAATTTCAGCAATGGCAACGATTTCAGCGCAACCGGAATTCCCGCCAACTCGGACAATCCGGTTCGGCTCCAAGTGGGGCTTGGTCAACACAATTACAACGTCCGTGTCCAGGCATGCGTTGCCGGTCTCGTAGGTACGGAACGCTGCAAGGAGTATCCCGACGGAAACTTGAAGCCCATCGGATTACTACAGCACCATGGGGACAATGAAACCCTGCATTTTGGACTCTTGACCGGCAGTTACATGAAAAACAAGTCCGGCGGCGTGTTGCGCAAGAACATCGGGAGCATTGCAGATGAAATCAACATAAGCACAGATGGAACCTTCAAGACTATTCCGGCCGACGGTGGAATCATCGGCACTCTCGACCGATTTCGTATTTATGGTTATCGCCACCATACCGGCACTGGAAATACTGATGCAACATACAATTCAAGTGCTGCAGAAGGCGACAACTGCCCCTGGGGGCTGAGTAGTTTTAATGACGGACGATGCACCAACTGGGGCAATCCTCAGTCCGAGATGTTTATTGAAAGTCTGCGATATTTTGCCGGGAAATCACCTGCCACTGATTTTGTCGTGTCAGGCACGGACAGAATTACCGGATTGCCCGCCCTGACTTCCTGGCAGGATCCGTTGAGCAATGATAACTGGTGCGCCCCGCTAAGCATCATCAACTTCAACAGTTCCGTGTCTTCCTATGATGCGGATCAGCTTGGTGGCGTGACTGACATCGGCGGTTCCTCGGCCTCAGCATTGACCTCCATTGTCGGCGAGGGCGAGGGGATTCACGGTCAGTCCTGGTTCGTAGGTGAGTCTGGAGCCTTGATCAATCAACTTTGCACGTCCAAGACGGTAAATTCATTGGGAGAAGTCCTGGGCATTTGCCCTGATGCTCCGCGCTTGCAAGGTTCATATCACATTGCGGGGCTGGCTCACTATGCCTATACAGAAAGCCTTCGCAACGACCTCAAGGATTCCCAAAACAATACTGTCGATATCCAGGCGAAAACCTACGGCGTCTCTTTAGCACCAGCGGTACCTCGAATCGAAATACCCAAGCCTGGAGAAAAAACTCCAGCAGTGACAATTTTACCTGCATGCCGGAATACTTCAGTAGGTGGGAACTGTGCCATTGTTGATTTCAAGGTAATAGACCAGAACATTGATGCCGGTACAGGCGCTTTTCTCGTTCAGTGGGAGGACAGCGAACAAGGTGGCGATTATGACATGGATCTGAACGGCGTAATCAACTATGTGATTAGTGATTCTACAATCACTGTGACAACTAATGTTTTCAGTCAATCTTCTCCAAATGATCTAATTGGTTTTGGATACGTCATTAGTGGAACGACACAAGACGGTTTTCATGTTCATTCCGGTATTAATGGCTTTAATCATACATCCGGAACCAGTGTTCCTGGATGTTCAAATTGCAGATACGACAACGCACCTACATCCCACACCTTTACCCTTGGTGGTTCGTCGGCGGATTCCTTGCGAGAACCCTTGTATTATGCCGCAAAATGGGGCGGATTCGACAAAGAAATGGACTTCCCTTCTGATCCCAAATCCTGGGATTCAAGTGGCGACGGCATGCCGGACAATTACTACTATGCCATTAATCCTGCCAAACTTGCCGCAGATCTTGAGAAAGTATTCAAGGACGTGGTGGAGACTACCGGCTCTGCCGCTTCGGTCGTGGCCAACTCTGTCCGATTGGACACGGGAACCTATATTTATCAGGCTCGGTTTCGAACCAACGACTGGTCCGGCGAACTCATCGCCTACCCGGTGCTCATGGACGGAAGCCTTGGTGAAATGGATTGGGAGGCAGGAACAAAGCTGCCAACCCATTCAGATAGGAATATCTTCACCTACAACCCGGAAGCCACGCCCAAAGGGGTTGTCTTTACATGGGACAATCTGAATGCGGATCAGAAGACCGCCCTTGGTGACAATGAAGCCGAAGGACAAGCTGTTCTCAGCTATATTCGAGGAAACCAGGACAACGAATTGCAGAAAGGGGGGTCTTTCCGGAACAGGGAGCGGCTGCTGGGAGACATCATCAACTCGGACCCGGTTTTTGTCAGTGCAGCCAACTACGGCTACAATGTTTCCAGCATCCCAGAGGGTTTTACCGTCAGCGAAGAGGTTGAAGGCGCCTACAATCAATTTTTGGCAGCCAACGCTAGCCGCGAGAAGATGATTTACCTCGGAGCCAACGACGGCATGTTGCATGGCTTTCGCGCTGATGACGGAGTGGAGCTGTTCGCCTTCATCCCCAACGCCGTTATCCCAAATCTAAAGGAATTGACCAATCCGGGCTATAGTCACAGGTATTACGTGGACGGCCCCCCACGAGTCGGCGATGCCTATATCAACGGGCAATGGCGTACAATCCTGGTGGGCAGCACGGGTGCAGGAGGACGGTCCGTATTTGCCCTGGACATAACTGACCCGGACAACTTCTCTGCTGCAAACGTGCTGTGGGAATTCACACACCCTGACCTTGGCTACTCCATCGGTCAACCGACCATTGCTCGGCTGGACACTGGAGATTGGGTGGCAATTTTTGGCAATGGGTATGGAAGTAGCAACCACAGGGCAAAGCTATTCATTCTCAATCTGGCTACAGGTGGCAAACCTGGAAGCATTATAGATCAAAATCCAATAATTTTAGACACAAAAGTGGGAGCGGAAGGTTCTCAAAATGGGCTGTCAACACCAATTCCGGTGGATATCAACAATGATCGCATAACAGATTTTGTTTATGCAGGCGATCTACACGGCAATCTTTGGAAAATTGATTTACGAGACAAGCTAATTGCCAAATGGGATTTCGCATTTATTGAAAAAATTTCGGGTGTTGATTATCCACGGCCACTCTTCACGGCACGTGACAAGGGCAACAATGTCCAACCCATCACTGCCCGGCCTGTCGTCGGTTCACATCCTGACGGCGGCTATATGGTTTACTTCGGTACCGGCAAATTTTTTGAGGTTGGGGACAACAATGTCGATAATATTAGTGAGCATCAGACGTTCTATGGCATACGCGATACAGGAACAAGGATAACCGTAACCGACCGGAGCGTGCTCAAGGAACAGGAAATCCTTTATGAAGGCGTTCAATTTGATGTTCCTGTGCGGGTGACGTCAAAATATCAACTCAATTATACTGATACTTCGGATCCTGTGAACAATCCCGTCAAACGAGGTTGGTTTCTGGATTTGATCAAGCCGGACGGGCAGGACGGAGTTTTGCAGGGTGAGCGTGTCATCAGTACGGCACTGCTTCGTAGTGGGAAGATCATCTTCAGCACCTTGATTCCTTCCGATCATCTCTGCGATTTCGGCGGTTCAAGCTGGCTCATGGAACTGGACGCCATCAGCGGTGGTCGCCTGGACTACTCGCCGTTTGATTTTAATGGGGATCTGCTGTTTAACGTGGAAGATTTTGTCACGGTTACGATAGTCAATGAGGACGGTGAGGAAGAGACGGTTACCGTGCCTGTCAGCGGCTTGAAGTTGGATGTGGGCATCGCCAAGACACCGGCGGTCATTTCTGCAGGAGAGGTTGAGTACAAATTTTTCAGCGGATCCAGCGGGGATATTCAAGTTATCTCTGAGAATCCGGGTGATGCCGCGGCAACCGGCCGTCAATCGTGGAGGCAACTGCAATAGACGAGTCTTATTTGATTGCGGAAGAGTCACAGGAGGCAGTATAATTATATGCAGAACAAAAGCTTGCATGGATTTACCATCATTGAATTGCTTGTCGTTGTCGCTATTCTCGCCATCCTGGCGGCCATTGCCATTCCGCAATACACGAAATACGTCACCAACGCCCGCCGGGCCGATGGCAAAACCGCATTGGTCGAGGCAGCGCAAAGGATGGAGAGGCATTTTACGAATAATCACACCTTCGGGGTGATCGACAGTGGCAATTACACGGGCGCAACCATCCCCGCGGAGTCGGAAAGTGGGTATTACGCACTGGAAGTCACAGTCGCCAATGCGACCGCCTTCACCATCCAGGCCACTGCCCAGGGCAAACAGGCTGGCGACACGCTTTGCGCCAACATGACCATTAATCATCTGGGCCAGAGAGGAGCAAAGAACGACCAGAACTCAGACACAACCGGCGATTGTTGGTAGTTGATTTGGTATGCCCAGATTCATAACGTATGGGGGCACGCGTGGTGTTTTTTTTGGGGGGGGGAGTGCAGGGAGGAAGAGGGGGGCAACGCACTTCTGTCACGATTAGAGTGGATTATCTTCATAACCCTGATACATCCGGAAACTTTATATGAGCTGTACGTATCGATCAGATAGGTCATTCAATAAAGATGCAATAATGCAGTTTCATTTCAGTCTTGTATGAGGATTACCCCGCATGCCCCAAGTATTCACCGGAAAAGTCGCCATTCCAGGAGACAAAATCCAGGATTATCTGAAAATGTTGGAGGAGGCTGAGAAGCAGCGTGAGCCGTTTCGCAATGCCTTGCTTGGATTGAATGATGAATTCCATGAACATCTGCTGAAGAAGTTCAAGCCGGTTACGGTCCGAAGGCATACGATGATCGTTGAGTTGTTCATCGAGTTCCTTTGCCGACATACCGACGTGATGCAGATTGAGGACATTACCAGGGGCATGGTCAATACGCATTTCAAGAAGTGGTGGAAGAAGAAGGTCTGGGACTCCACGACGCCGGAGCAGATCACCGCGGCCATGAAGAAATTTTTACCTTCCTGGCCAGTGAGAAGGGCATTGTGAATGAGAAGGTGTTGCAATCGTTCAAGTGATTTATGATCGAAGTGGCCTTGGCCTTGTGCTCATCAACGTCACGATCTTGCAGGGAGTTTTTTTATCATGCCACGAATTGCGTACTTCTTTGGAATATCGATTTATATCACTACAGCGACACTTTATAACGCCCGGATATTTTTTAGCAAGGCCCTGTTTTCTATCTGTAATCACGGAAATAGCCCTTATTCGTTTTTTTTTTTGCATGATTATCCGTAATCCCGAAGGGATTTAATCGTATAGCCGGTGGTTTCAACCACCGGTAAGCTGGATTTCAAGGGAGTGAGTCCTGAAGGGACGACATGAGCTTTCAATCAGTAAAGGAATGCCGTCCTTTCAGGACTCGAGATTGTTGTGTGGTGCACTCTCCGGTGGTTAAAACCACCGGCTTTACGATCTCTCCCTTTCAGGGAGATTGGATAGACCTCCAATATGCATTTCATCCTAAATCAAACTTCGACTGCTCCTAAAAAATGTCGCTGTAGTGATATGTACATAGATGATCATGGTGTGCCTCATTGTCATGCAGTCTATGGTGATTATGCAGGAGCTTTCAGTATTGAAAATGGTGATTTATTGGCTGGCCAGATGCCTCCCGCACAGTCGCAGAAGATAAAGCAATTTATTCTCGGAAATACAGATACTTTGATGGAGAAGTGGAATGAACTCAGCACTTGAAACGCCCTGGCCGCGGGCTATTGAAGTTACCCCTCTCGCGGATTTTCAGCTTCGGGTTCTCATGCATGACGGGCGGACGCTGGTTCTTGACTTGGCTGACCTGATTTCGAGACGCGACGCATATTGGAGGCTGCGTCAGTACCGGTATTTTCGGCAGGCAGATGTTGACGAACTGGGGGGCATCTGCTGGCCGGAAGGAGAGGATCTTTGTCCGGATGGGTTGGAGCGGTATAAACGCTGACTTTGTTTTCTTCTTGAACAAGCATGGCTCATGTCTTCCTCTGACAGTAAAAAATGTGATTTTGAAATTTGTGCATCGTGTGAGCATTTTATGTGTGATGGAGTATTATTATGAGAAACGTAAAGTATGTTGTCTATCAAGAAGGAAAGTATTTTGTTTCACAGTGTTTAAATGTGGATGTTTCCAGTTTTGGAGAGTCAATTGATGAGGCTGTCTTTAATTTGAAGGACGCTCTTGCCCTTTATTTGAAGGAAGAGACGTATATTCATGATTATATTGATTTTGGTGATGAATTTGCTGCAAGCTGAATAATGTAGGCATAGTTATTTTCATTTTATTTTTAAATTTATTAATTAATCTAAATATATTGTAAACATTATGAATCACTATAATAAAGTAGAATACTGGATAAATATTTCTGAATATGACCTTCAAACAGCACGCGCAATGCTTGATTCAGGAAGATATCTTTATGTTGGTTTCATGTGTCACCAAGCCATTGAAAAAATTTTGAAAGCACACTATCAATTGATTCACTGTGAAATGCCACCGCGTACACACAATCTTTCATATTTAGCTAGCAAAACAGGCCTGTTGCAGCAAATGCATGAAATACATACTGATTTTCTTGACGAGTTAGAGCCGCTGAATGTTCAGGCACGTTATCCGGAATATAAAGATTTTATTCAAAAGAAAATTGATGTAAACTATGCGAGAACAATAATTGAAAAAACAGAGAGGTTGTTTGAATGGATAAAGAACAGGCTGTCGCATTGGCAAAAGAGTACTTGAAATTGGTCAGGCCATACTTAAAATTTGATAATGCCTACCTTTTCGGGTCTTATGCTGAAGGACGTCAACATGAGCATAGTGATTTGGATATCGGAATCATCGTGCATCATATTGACGACGATTATTTGGAGACCATGAAAATACTTTATCGTATCCGAAGGCTTTTGGATGTTCGGATTGAACCCCATCTTTTTGTAACGAGTAACGATCCAACAGGGTTTGTCGATACTGTCGCAGCAACAGGCTTGCGGCTTTAGTTGTTTTCCACGCCCAGAGAGGAACCATATGACCGCCAATCCCGCGCAGTATATCGAACGTTACAATGCCTCCGACCATCGCCAGTGGCAGGGCGACTGGGAGCTGATCCACGGTTCGCCGTATGCCATGACGCCTTCGCCCACGTTCACCCATCAACGGACAACCGGAAACATCTATCGCCAGCTTGCCGAAGCCCTGGATGAATGCCCGGGCTGTCATGCCGTTTTCGAGACGGATGTGGAGTTTTCCGAGGACACCGTGGTCCGGCCGGACTGCATGGTGATCTGCTATGAGCCGGAAGGGGAGCGGGTGACCAGGGCGCCGGAGCTGGTTTTCGAAGTAGTTTCCACATCCAGCGCCCGACGGGACGAGCTGCTCAAGCATGAGCTGTATCAGCGCGAGGGGGTGACCCATTACGTGCTGGTCTATCCGGACAGGCGCAAGGCCAAGGTGTTCAGATTGGTGGACGGGGGGTATCGCAAGGTTGGGGATTTTTCGAAGGAGACGCTGCTGTTCGAGCTGAGCAAGTGCGCCATTGACTTTGATTTCGGGTTTATCTGGCGGTAGTGTGGAAGTGGCATACTCCGCATGCGAGCAAGCATACCTCTTGCTCCCACGCTCTGTGTGGGAGCATTCCGGCGGCCGCTCCAGCGGCCTCAGTGGACGCGGAGCGTCCGGAAGTGCGTTCCCACGCGGAGCGTGGGAACGATTTGAAGCTCAGCTGCCCGAAGTTTTTGAGCAGTTACAGGAAGAGTTGAGAACGCATCCCAGCGTTTTCGATCCCGATCCCGATTCCGACCCCGGCAACAGAATTCCTCTGTGCTGAGTAGTTACGAAATTGCTTGGGGAAGGGGAGTGAGCGACGAAGACGTGGGGGCTCGGAGGTTGTATCAAACGAGCGGCGTCGGCATTGCCTTTCGGACCTGATCCGGGTACGAGGGGCCGTCAGGCTGGTGGCGGGCTTTTGAGTGGTGCGGCGGCCAGGCGGGAGTTTTCGGAGCTTGCGCGGCATCCCTGGTTTTACCCTCGTTCAGTGGCTATTTCTTGGATTTCCAGACAATTACAAGCCGGATAGCCAGGCTATGGACGATGAACAACGCAATGCGCCCCGGGTTGACGTAGAGCCGGATTTCAGCGTTCTGCGCATGACCGATGGGCGACGGTTCATGGCCATTGTTTACGATATCAGCCGGGTCGGTGTACTGGTGGATCTTTCCCAGAATGAAGGGCGACATGATTGGGCAGCCGTTGGCGAACGGGTCGAATTTCTGGCCGTTCCGGAGTGCTTGCGGTTTGCGCTTCAAGGCGTCGTTGGGCGGATCGTTCGCCGGGAAGGTTCGTGTTGGGGCGTCGAATTCACTGAACCCCTGGTACTGGAGCAGCCGGAAATCGACCGCTTGCAAGAGCATCTTGAAGTCCCAGTCGGTCCCGAGTGGAGCAAGTTTTAGCAGTCCGTTGAAAAACTTTCAATTTCTGCGTCGCCCCAAAACGTTCAAACTCTCACGTATCAAATCCTCCCCCACCCATGCATCATCGCCGCATTGTCTTTCTGTCGCCCCGTTTTCCCTGGTGGGGCTGGATACTGTTGCTCCCCTTGGCCGTGCTGGGCGTGTTTCTCGGCGCGGTTTTTTTCCTGGTGTTCATCGCCTTCGTGATCACCGCCGGTCTGGTCATGTGGATTCGGTGGAAATGGATGCGCTATAAAATGGGCGCGGGAAAAGGCGGTCCCGGCGTACACCGGGAATTCCAGGCTCGACGGGAATATGATTGCGAAATCAGACGGCTGGATAATCCGAAGGACGGGCCGAAGGGATGATCCCCGGCGTATTTTTTGTAACTACTCAACACAGCGTAATGTCGCTGCCGGGGTCGGGGTCGGGGTCGGTATCGGGATCGAAAACGAAGGGATGCGTTCTCAACTCTTCCTGTTTCGATTCCGATGCCGATACCGACCCCGATAGCCGGAGCAAAAGCGGACTCAAAATGTGCTGAGTAGATACCGGAATCCTTCCATTTGGACACCGAAAACCTTCAACCCCCTTCATCATGAAAGACCGATACAACAAACTCCATCCCATTTCCTGGGACCAATTGCATCGAGATTCCAAACTCCTGGCCTGGCGACTGCTGGACCTGGGTCCGTGGCAGGGCATCGTGGCCATCACCCGGGGTGGACTGGTGCCCGCGGCGGTCATTGCCAGGGAACTGGAGATCCGGGTCATCGATACGGTCTGCGTGTCCAGCTACGCATGGCAGGACCAGGGCCAGTGCTCCGTGCTGAAGCGCTTCCAGCCGCTGGCTCCGGACGTTGCGGCCAAGACCCTGATCATCGACGATCTGGTGGACACCGGGCGCACGGCCAAGATCGTTCGGGAGATGCTGCCCGAGGCCCATTTCGCCACGGTCTACGCCAAGCCGGCCGGGCGGCCCATGGTGGACACCTTCATCACCGAGGTCAGCCAGGATACCTGGATTCTTTTTCCCTGGGACTCCGAAGCCCGGTTCGTGGAGCCATTGGCGGATCAGCGGGGGAAATGATCCAAAATGTCGCGGGCACTTTGGCGGCAATGAAAAATCGCGACAACCCTCATAAAACCTTAACCGAAAGTCTGGAGGATGCGAGTATGAAGCGAGGCGTGTTTGGGATGGTGACGGCGGCTTTGGTGGTCCTGGCCCTGCTGGTGGGGCCTGGTGCCGTGGCGGCCAAGGAGATCAAGGCCGGGTTCATCTATGTTTCGCCGGTGGGTGACGCGGGCTGGTCCAAGGCTCATGACGACGGTCGGATGGCCATTGAGGCCCTGGACGGGGTGGAGACCACCTTTGTGGAGTCCGTGTCCGAAGGTCCGGATTCCGAGCGGGTGCTGACGCAAATGGCCCGACGGGGGCATAACCTGATCTTCGCCACCAGCTTCGGGTTCATGGATTCCGTGCTCAAGGTCGCGGCCCAGCATCCGGACGTGGTGTTCATGCACTGTTCCGGATACAAGCAGGCCGAGAACGTGGGCACCTACTTCGGGCGGATGTATCAGCCGCGCTATCTCGCCGGCATGGTGGCCGGGTCCATGACCAAGTCCAACATTCTGGGATACGTTGCCGCGTTCCCCATTCCCGAGGTCATCCGCGGGATCAACGCCTTCACCCTGGGCGCCCAGGCCGTGAATCCGGACGTCCAGGTTCGCGTGGTCTGGAGTTCCACCTGGTATGATCCGGCTCTGGAGAAGGAAGCGGCCAACAGCCTGCTGGACGTGGGCGCGGACGTGATCGCCATGCACCAGGATTCTCCCGGTCCTCAGGTTGCGGCAGAAGAACGGGGTGTTTACTCCGTGGGCTATAACACGGATATGAGCGTCTTCGCGCCCAAGGCCCATCTGACCGCCCCGATCTGGAACTGGGCCGAGGTCTACAAGCACGTGGTCCAGCAGGTCCAGGACGGAACCTGGACCAGCGAGTCCGTCTGGTGGGGGCTGGATCGCGGCCTGGTGGGCTTGGCTCCCTTCGGTCCCATGGTACCCCAGGACGTTCAGGACAAGGTCCTGGCCAAGAAGGAAGAAATCCGCTCCGGCGCCACGGACGTCTTTGTCGGTCCGGTACTGGATCAGCAGGGCGAGATCCGGATCGCCGAAGGCGTTCAGGCCACGGACGAGGAAATGCTGTCCATGGATTGGTTCGTGCGCGGAGTCGTGGGTTCCACCCAGTAACAGTCCGTTGAAAAACTCCCAATTGCCGCGTCGCCGCAAAAAGTTCAAACTCTCACGTATGAAGAAATACGCTTCGACCTTGAACTTTTTTTGCTCCTTGCACTTGGGGTTTTTGAACGGACTGTTTGGAGAAGGTTTTTTTCACTCCTGATAAAGCGACAAGGCTGACTCTCATGTATCGCCACACGCACTGGTTGCCGGCATGCGTCTGATTCGCGTCGTTAAAAGGACCGAACCCCTGGGATGGGGTTCGGTCCTTGTTTTTTGCGCGGCCCTGGCGTTGTCCCTGGCCCTGGCCTGCGCGGCCCTGGCCGTCCAGGGCGTGGCTCCCCTGCGTGCCCTGGCCCTGCTCTGGGAGGGCGGTTTCGGCAGCGTCTGGTCCCTGGAAGACTCCCTGCGCAAGGCCATTCCCATCTACCTGTGCGCGCTGGGGGTTTCTTTCACCTTCCGGATGCAGATATGGAACATCGGGGCCGAGGGCCAGTTCGCCCTGGGGGCCATCGGGGCGGCCTGGGCCGTGCTGACCTTTCCCCATCTGCCCGCCCCGGTGCTGCTGCCGTTGATGATGCTTTGCGCCGGAACGGCCGGAGCCTTGTGGGCCCTGATTCCGGCCCTGACCAAGGTCCGGCTGGGGGTCAACGAGATCATCTCCACCCTGATGCTCAACTACATCGGGATTCTTTTTCTGAACTACCTGGTCTACGGGCCCTGGAAAGATCCGGCGGGCCGAAACTTTCCCATGACCATGGAATACCCGGCCGCGGCCCAGCTCGGGATGCTCGGCGGGACACGGCTGCACTGGGGCCTGGTGCTCTGCGTGGTGCTCAGCGGTCTGGCTTGGCTGTTCCTGAACAAGACCCGGCTGGGCTATGAGATCCGGGCCAGCGGCGAGAGCCTGGCCGCGGCCCGCTACGCCTTCATGCCGTACGGGTTTCTTGTCTTCCTGGTCATGGGCATCTGCGGGATGATGGCCGGCTGGGCCGGGTTCGTGGAGACCTCGGCCGTGGCCCACCGCCTTCAGCCCAGCATCCTGGTGGGATATGGGTACACGGCCATCGTGGTGGCCTGGGTGGCCCGTCTGAAGATCTGGCCCATGGCCCTGGCCGCGTTCCTGCTGGCCGGGCTGCGGGTGGGCGTGGAAGTCTTGCAGTTGGAGCTGAGGGTTCCGGCGGCCTTTGGTCACATTCTGGAAGGCTTGGTGCTGCTTACCGTGCTGGCCGGGCAGTTTTTTCACCACTACCGGTTGCGGCTGAACCTGCCCGGCGAGGCCGTCGGCAAGGGAGGGAGGAGTCATGCCCATTGAACTGCTCATTCCGCTGCTGGCCGCTGCCGTGCAGTCCGGGACCCCGATTCTTTACGCCACCCTGGGCGAGATGATCACGGAGAGGTCCGGGGTGCTCAATCTGGGCGTGGAAGGGATGATGATGGTCGGGGCGTTGTCCGCGTTCTGGATCAGCCTGACCACGGGCAGCCCGTGGCTGGGATTCCTGATGGGCGGACTCTGCGCCTCGATGCTGGCCGCGGTGCATGCCCTGGTCTGCCTGGGCTTTCAGGGCAACCAGGTGGTTTCCGGGCTGGCTCTGACCATTTTCGGCGTCGGTCTGGCCAACTACCTGGGCACGCCGCTGGTGGGAACCCAGGGAATCGGCTTTTCCAAGGTTTCCCTGCCCGTGCTGGCGGACATTCCGGTGCTGGGGCCGATCCTGTTTTCCCATGACGTGCTGGTTTACCTGTCCTTCGGCCTGCCGGTGCTGATCTGGGCCTTTTTCCGGCATACCCGGCTGGGCCTGCACCTGCGTTCCGTGGGGGAGAACCCCGTGGCCGCGGCCACGGCCGGGCTGAACGTGGTCGGCCTGCGCTGGCTGGGGGTGACCCTGGGCGGCTTTCTGGTGGGCCTTGGCGGAGCGTACCTCTCCCTGGCCTATATCCATCTCTGGACCAACGGGCTGACCGCGGGCCGGGGCTGGATCGCCGTGGCCCTGGTCATCTTTTCCTTCTGGCGCCCGGGCCGGGCCGTGTTCGGGGCCTATCTCTTCGGCGGGGTGATGGCCTTTCAGCTCCGCTTGCAGGCCATGGGCACGGACATCCCCTCCTCGATTCTGATGATGCTCCCCTACGCCCTGACCATCCTGGTGCTCATCGCCTCGACCATGACCGGTCGCGGCGGCGAGGCGCCCGCGGCCTTGGGCGTGAACATGGAACCCGAAGAGTAGCAGTCCGTTGAAAAACTCCCAATAGGAATCGGAATCGGGATCGGGATCGAAAACGCTGGGATGCGTTCTCAACTCTTCCTGTTTCGATACCGTAACGATACCGACCCCCGATTGCCGGAACAAGAGCGGTCGCAAAACGTGCTGAGCAAATACGATTTTTTTTTTGCTCCTTGCACTTGGGGTTTTTGAACGAACTGCAGGATAAGGACTTCTTCATCCCAGGATTAGCGCATGAACCAGGTTGACTCATCTCTTGGCGCACTGTCCGACGTGGCGCTCGATCCGCCTTCCGATTCGGCGGCTGGTCCTTTATCCGACGTCCCCTTGATCCGCCTGGAAGGGCTTTCCAAGTCCTTCGGCCCGGTGCGGGCCAATCACGACATCAGCTTCGAGATCCGGCCCGGTCGGATTCTGGCCCTGCTGGGCGAAAACGGGGCCGGGAAGAGCACTTTGATGAGCATGCTGGCCGGACGGCTCAAGCCGGACGCCGGCCGGATATTTCTGCGCGGCGAAGAGATGCGCTTTGATTCGTCCAAGGATTCCATCGCAGCGGGGATCGGCATGGTCTATCAGAACTTCATGCTGGTGAACCGGATGACCGTGGCCGAGAACGTGCTCCTGGGCCAGGAGAGGCGGTTCTGGATCTCTCCCAAGGCCATGGAGCGCGAAGTGGGCGAGCTGACCCGGCGTTTCAACCTGCCCATTGATCCGGGGGCCGGGATCTGGGAACTGTCCATGGGCGAGCGGCAGCTGGTGGAGATTCTCAAGCTGCTCTACCGGCAAAGCCAGGTCCTGATCTTCGACGAACCCACCGCGGTGTTGACCCCGGTGGAAATCGCCCACTTGTTCGAAGCCCTGGGGAACATGGCCAAGCAGGGCAAGTCGATCATCTTCATCAGCCACAAGCTGGAGGAGGTCATCGCCGTGGCCGACGAGGTGGCCGTGCTGCGCCGCGGCGAACTGATGGGGCACTGGGACGCGAAGGAAATCCAGTCCAAGGAAGAGTTGGCCAATCGGATGATCGGGCGCACGGTGTCCCTGGACATCGACAAAGTATGCTGCACGCCCGGAGAACCCGTTCTGCGGGTCGAACATCTCACCGGCCCGCGCCTGGACGACGTCAGCCTGGTGGTCCGCCAAGGCGAGATCATGGCCCTGGTGGGGGTGGCCGGCAACGGCCAGAAGGAACTGGTGGAAACCGTGGCCGGACTGCGGCCGCCGGGAGCCGGGCGGGTGGAGATTCTGGGCGCGGACTGGAAGTCCTTTTTCGCCAATCCTTCGTGGAAGGAGTCCTTGAGCTACATTCCCGAGGATCGTCTGGGAGTGGCCGTGTGCCGGGAAATGACCATCACGGACAACTTTTTGCTGACCACCCGCCAGGGCTTTTGCCGGGGCCCCTGGCTGCGCCGCAAGTTGGCCCGGGAAACCGTGGCCGAAAAGGTCGCGGAATTCAACGTCCAACCGGGACGTCCGGACATGCTCGCCGGCCGGCTGTCCGGCGGCAACCTTCAAAAGTTGGTCTTGGCCCGGGAATTTTTCCGCGCTTCCCGGCTGATCGTGGCCGAACAGCCCACCCAGGGCCTGGACATCTCCTCCACCGAAGAGGTCTGGCAACAACTGCTCCAGGCCCGCGAACACGCCGGAATCCTCCTGGTCACCGGAGACCTGCGCGAAGCCGTAACCCTGGCCGACCGGATCGCCGTGATCTTCAGGGGCAAAATCATGGACGACTTCCCGGTGGACGACCAGGAACGGATGAAGCGCATCGGCTTGTTGATGGCCGGTTCGACGTAGTTTGCGTGTTGATGCGGATCGTGCGCGGACGAAGAGAGGCATAGCAGTCCGTTGAAAAACTCCCAATTGCAGCAACGCAGCCAGCGGGGATTTTCAACAACCTGTTCGGGTCTTGCTGGAGTCGTGGGTTGTTTCGCGCATCGAGGCTTCGATCTCAAGAAGACGCTTTGCCAGCATCACGGCCTCTTCCTTGGTCGTGAACTCTCCCGCGTCCTGGGCTTCTTGCAGCTGCTTGAGGGTTCGGCCCAGGGCCGGGCCGGGCGGCAGGCCCAGGGCCTGGAGGTCGTGGCCGTTGATCAGGGGGGGGGCGCTGAAGGTGGTCCTGGTCTGCTCCAAGTATTCTCGGATCAGGGCGACGCCTCGGGTTTCCTGGGTTTGATGGTCCGAGAGGGAACTGGCGGGGCCGAGGGTGGCGCGGATGTCGGCGAGGCAGAGCAGGACAGCGGGGATCATATCCGGTCCGAGGCGGCGCATCCAGCGCAGCCGGGCCTTGAGCTTGGCTTCCGGGCGCAGCAGCACGCCTACGTGCAGGTGGTTGTGGATCAAGCCGACGACATATTTGCTCTCCGCGGATGACAGCCGCAGCCGGGCGGCAATGGATTCGGCCATGGCCGCGCCCAAGGCGTCATGGCCGTAAAAGGTAATCCGCTCCGTGTTCTCTTTCGTGGTCCGGCGGCCTTTGGTTCCGGGCTTACCGATGTCGTGCAGCAAGACGGCCAGTTTCAGCCAGGGCAGCCGCCAGCCCTTCAACGCGGTGAGGATCGGCTCCTCAAGCTCGCCGAATACGGCGTTGAGTTCCGCGATCAGGACTTCACATTGATCCACAGCAGCCAGGGAGTGCTCGAACACGTCCAGATGGTGGAAATGGTTCTGGCCGCAGCCGCGCATCTCCCTCAGTTCCGGGAACAGAACGTCCAACACTGCGGCCCGGTCCATTTCCGCTAACAGCCGACCGCCTTCCGGACATTCCAGAATCAGCCGCAGTTCGGATCGAATCCGTTCCCAGGAAATTTTGGTTAGGCCGTGGGCGTGTCGCGCCATGTCGTCCAGGGTGGCCGGTTCGATGATCCAGCCCCGTTGCGCGCGCAGCCGGAATCCGCGCAGGATGCGCAGCGGATCTTCGACCAGGCTGCGCGGCCCCGTGCGGCGGATCAGGCCTTGGAGAGCATCCAGACGGCCCGAGTGCGGATCAAGCAGTTGCCGTTGCCAGGCAGGACTTTCGAGGGGGATTCCGTGGTTGCTTTTGAGGGCGTCGCCTATCGGGGAAGCCAGGGCATCCGGAAGCAGGCCGAGAGGCAGAGCCATGGCGTTGACTGTAAAGTCCCGACGAGCCAAGTCTTCAAGGATGTCCCGACCGTGAATTTCCGTGACATCCAGAAAGACCGAGCCGGACTCGGTTCCGTGCTGGTCGGCATCGCGCGGAACCACTCGAAAACTCGGAGGATAGTGGCCCCGACCCAGAGGAACAAAGCTGGCCTCCAGAGACCTTGCCAGCCCGAGAGCGACGTTTTCAGCGTCGCGGCAGGCCAGGTCCATGTCCTTCAGGGGGCGGCCCAGGAGCAGGTCGCGAACTCCGCCGCCCACGAGAAATACTCCGTCCAAGGGCAGCGAGGCGTGTTGCAGGCCGCTCAGGAGGCGGTGGAGCGACGGGTGGGGAGCGGGGGAGAAAGCTGTGTGGGACATGGCCGCGTTACCGCTACCACGTCCCGGAATGGGCGGTAAAGCTGAAACTCGACTTTCCGCTGTTTAGAGCTTCTGACAACTGTGTTTGATGTTCTCGCCCTTATCGATGAAAATGGCGTTCTCCGAGATGTTCACGGCCAGATCGGCCACGCGTTCGAAGCAGTGGGAGGCCAGCATGGCGTGCACTGAGCTTTCCGCGGAAGGGGTGTCGCTGATCATGTGGTCGATGAGTTTACGCAGGATCAGCACGTCCAGTTCGTCCACTTCTTCATCCGAAACGCAGACATAGCGGGCCATTTTTTCATCATGGCCGTGAAAGGCCTTGATGGCGTTCTTGTACATGTCCAGACTGACCTCGGCGATGCGCCCCAGCATATCCGCGCTGGGCAGGGGCGGCCGGTTGGTCAGGAGAATGGCTCGTTCCGCGATGTTCACGGCCTCATCCCCAACCCGTTCGATGTTCCTGGCGATCCAGTTGCCGCCGATGATGAAGCGCAGGTCCCTGGCCACGGGCTGGGAAAGAGCGAGCATTTGGAGCGCCATCTCGTTGATCTGGCACTCCAGTTGATTGATTATCTTGTCCTCGTCGATCACTTCCTCGGCAATAACAATGTCACGATCGGTGAGCGCCCGGATGGCCTTTTCCAGGCTTTCCTGGGTCGCGGCGGCCATGACCAGAATGTGATCATGCATTCGTTGCAGTTCTTGATGGAAAGGGAGTCGGGTTTGCATAACTGTGGTCTCCGGGGATAGCTGGGGCTCGTCGCGGTTCAGCGCTGGCAGCTGGCCTTGATGTTGACGCCTTGGGTGATGAAGATGACGGATTCGGCGATGTTCGTGGACAGGTCGGCGATGCGTTTCAAGGAACGGGCGATGAAGATGGAGTGGACGCAGCGTTCGATGGTAGGGGCTTCGTGGACCATGTAGTCGATCAGGGCCTTGATGGCTTTGACGCTGTCGGTGGAGGCCTTTTCGTCCATCCGGCAGATTTCCACGGCCAGATCGGGATTGTCGTTCAGATAGGCGGAAATGGCTCCGGAAAGCATCTCCATGGCCGTACGGCCGAGGTTTTCCATGGCTGGAAAATAGGGCAGGGGAGGGCGACTGCTCAAAAAGAGCGAGCGTCTGGCGATGTTGTAGGATTCGTCTCCAACCCGTTCCAGGTCGAGCCCGATGTTCAAGGTCCCGACGATGTATCGCAGGTCTTTGGCCATGGGGTGGTCCAGGGCCAGCAGCCTCAGGGCGCTCTGATCCACTTCCAATTCCAGCAGGTTGATCTGCTCGTCCCCGGCCATGATTTCCTTGGCCAAGCCGGTGTCGCGTTCGAAATATCCGCGCTGGGCCTTTTCCAGGGCCTTTTCGCAAAGGGCCGCCATGTTCGTGGCCGAGGTCTTGAGTTCATCAAGACGTTTGAGGAAAAAACTGGTCATGAATGTCTCCGAAATACGGTTTATCGCTGAAAACGGTAGCCAACCCCGCGAATGGTTTCCACCCACTCGGCGTAGGGACCGAGTTTTTGCCGCAGTCGGCGGATGTGGGTGTCCACGGTTCTGGAATAGCCGCTGAACTGGTAGCCCCAGACATTGTTCAGGAGCTGATCGCGGTTGAGCACCTTGCCTTCGTTGTGGATCAGCTCCGCGAGCAGTTTGAACTCCGTGGCGGTGAGATCCGTGTCCGTGCCGTCCACGTAAACGCGGTGCCCGTCTTCCTCGATGCGCAACCCTTCGCGCTCCCAAAGCCCCCCGTTCGGCGCGGCGTCGTGCCTTCCTCGCCGTAGCACGGCCTTGACCCGCAGGACGAGCTCCCTCGGGCTGAACGGCTTGGTGACGTAATCGTCGGCCCCCAGTTCCAACCCCACGACTTTGTCCACTTCCTCGCCCTTGGCCGTGAGCATGATCACGGCCACCCCGCTGGTGGAGCGGTCCCGCTTCAGTTCCCTGCAGACCTCGAAGCCGTCCAGGCCGGGCAGCATCAGGTCGAGCAAGACCAGGTCCGGCTGGTGGTGGCGGGCCATTTGCAGAGCCTCCGTGCCGCTGGCCGTCGAGAAAATGTCATATCCCGCGGACCGAAGGTGGTATTCCAACAGGTTGAGGATATCCGCTTCATCTTCGACAATGAGGATTTTTTCCTGGCTCATGTGCATGGTCCTTGACTTCGGGCGACAGTGAATTGAGGGATTCTAGCGGACCTCGGTGACGAGAGTGTTGAGGTTTTGTTACAATTGGGTGAAGCATGCAGCCATGCCGGACCTTTTTTTATTTTTGACGGGTTCGGAGAAAGGAGTCAACTCGCGCCCCACCTATTCGTGATTTGGTCACGAAGGGCGAAAGCATGAGAAATTGTTGCGAAATGCTCCGCCGGGAGGTAGTGTTGCATCAGCAAGTCGTCTTGGTTTTTACTTGAAATCCGCTGCTCCGAATCTGAAAAAGGGCCCGCTCGGGCTCATATGGTATAACGATGGTAACTACTCAGCACAGAGTAATTCTGTTGCCGGGGTCGGAATCGGAATCGGGATCGGGATCGAAAACGCTGGGATGTGTTCTAAATTCTTCCTGTTTCGATTCCGACTCCGATACCGACCCCGATACCGATTGCCGGAGCAAGAGCGGACTCTAAATGTACTGAGTAGTTACTAACGATGAACATAACTGGAGGGGAGGCTTCATGAAACACCTTTTTTCCCTCACCGCCCTGGTGGTGTTGCTCCTGATGGTCCCCAGGGTTGGC
This sequence comes from Desulfonatronum zhilinae, assembly GCF_900182865.1. NCBI lineage: Bacteria > Pseudomonadati > Thermodesulfobacteriota > Desulfovibrionia > Desulfovibrionales > Desulfonatronaceae > Desulfonatronum > Desulfonatronum zhilinae. Next base: position 55,691 of record NZ_FXUJ01000011.1, on the reverse strand, counting down.
ATGGCTGAAGAGCTTCCTCCGGATCTGGAAGCGTATATCCGCGGCTTTAGTCAGGATTACTTTAAGATCACCAGCTCGATATTCGTCTCTTTCACTTCGCAAACCGGCGTCACCCAGGGCGGGTTCGTCTTTGTCGACGAAGCCGGAGACGACTTCAAGATGGATGTGGTCAAGGCGCCGCTGCGATACTACTTTTCGCCGCCGGAAAGCCGGACTCGACCTTTCCTGAAATTCTCCTACGGCTACGCGCGAACGTCCACCTCCTATCCATCGTCGTCCTTATATCCTGAAGACCGGGACATCAGGGATCGTGATCGCAGCCGAACCCACAGCATCAGTCTGACTCCGGGCGTGAAATGGGAATACATGCCGGGTTTCTTCATCGAACCCACCATCGGTTTCGCGTACAGTCACATCGAATACAAGTACGACTACAATACCCGCTTCATGCGGGAACTGGTAACGCATTATCCCTCTCTGGACCGCGACCTTTTCAACACGACCGTTGATCTGTACTCCGTCAGCCCCGGTCTTCGCCACGAAATCGAATACCCTCTGGGGCCGGGGATTTTGGGGTTTGATCTGCAGTACGCCTACTCGTACTCCAAGCCCTGGCGGTCAAAGAGCAGGTTTGCCGACTTTACCGTCCACAGCGGCTTTCTGGGAACCACTCTCGATTATGAGCTTCCCACCGGCCTGACCCTTTGGGACAAGGATTTGGCGGTCAAACCGTTTCTGGCTCGGACGGATTTATTCGCGGACTTCAGGGAAGGGATGGAGATGAACCATTTTTACGAATTCGGCCTGGGGTTTATCCTCGACGTGGGCGGTTTCGGCAATCTGTTTTCCCGCATATCCCTGAGCGGATCGTATATCAACGGAGAGGGCCTGCGCGGTTGGAAGTTCGGCCTTAATTTTATTTGACCCACCGAGCTTGCTGGTCCTGAGAAGCTGGGTGGGGGGGCGAATGCGCCGCGGCGCGCTTGGTTGCTCATGGGGTGGACTTTTGCTATTCTTATCGACTTTTAGTTTGTTCAATCTTACGGCACGTCAAGGAGATGATCATGGCCCGCAAACCCGCTGTTGAGCCGCAGGACGCCCGCCGGGAGGCGTTGCAGACCGCGCTGACGACGATAGAACGCAAATACGGCCAGGGCTCGGTAATGCGTCTGTCCGACGACGCCCATCAGGCCATTGAGGCCATTCCCTCCGGCTCCATCGGCCTGGATTTGGCTCTGGGCATCGGCGGGATTCCCCGTGGCCGGGTGACTGAAATTTACGGACCCGAATCCTCGGGCAAGACCACCCTGGCTCTGCACATGATCGCCGAGGCCCAGAAGCTGGGCGGGGTGTGCGCGTTCATCGACGCGGAGCACGCCCTGGACGTAACCTATGCCCGGCGGTTGGGGGTCAAGACCGACGAACTGCTGATATCCCAGCCGGACTACGGCGAACAGGCCCTGGACATCGCGGACATGCTGGTCCGCTCCGGCGGAGTGGATTTGATCGTCATCGACTCCGTGGCGGCGTTGATTCCTCAGTCCGAGCTGGAAGGCAACATGGGCGAGACCCAGGTCGGCTCCCAGGCCCGGCTGATGTCCCATGCCCTGCGCAAGCTCACCGCGACCATCCACAAGTCCAAGACCTCGGTTCTGTTCATCAACCAGATCCGGATGAAGATCGGGGTGGTGGGCTACGGCAGCCCGGAAACCACTCCCGGCGGCAACGCCTTGAAGTTTTACGCCTCGATCCGCCTGGACATCCGCCGCATCCAGACCATCAAGGACAAGGACGAGTCCGTGGGCATCAAGGCCCGGGTCAAGGTGGTCAAGAACAAGGTGGCTCCGCCGTTTCGGGAGGCCGTGTTCGACATCATGTACGGCACGGGCATTTCCCGGGAAGGGGAGATCCTGGAGTTGGGCGTGGAGCACAAGATCGTGGACAAGAGCGGGTCCTGGTTCTCCTTCGGCTCGGAGCGTCTGGGGCAGGGCTACGAGAACGTCCGGGCCTTCCTGCAGGAAAATCAGGATTTGCGCCAATCCATTGAAGACCAGCTTTTGCGTCATCTGGGCATGACCGAGGGGACCGACACGCCGGATATTCCGGCAGAGCAGGACGCCCCGGAAGCCGCTTAACAGTCCGTTGAAAAATTCCCAATTGCTGCGTCACTGCAAAAAGTTCAAACTCTCACGTATCAATAACTACGCTTCGACCTTGAACTTTTCTTGTTCCTTGCACTTGGGATTTTTGAACGGACTGCCGAATAAGGACTTTTTCAAGCTAAGAATCTCATATCACGGCATCACCATCTCAGGAGCACCCAAACGTGATCACCGCTGAATCCATCCGTCAACGTTTTTTGGACTTTTTCGCCCGCAACGGTCACGAGGTCGTGGCCAGTTCCTCCTTGGTGCCTCGGGAAGACCCTTCGCTGCTGTTCACCAACGCGGGCATGGTCCAGTTCAAGAAGGCCTTTCTGGGTCAGGAGAAGCGCGATTCCAATCGGGCGGTCAGTTCCCAGAAATGCCTGCGCGTGGGCGGCAAGCACAACGATCTGGAAAACGTCGGGCGCACGGCCCGGCACCATACGTTTTTCGAAATGCTCGGCAATTTTTCCTTCGGCGACTACTTCAAGGCCGAAGCCGTGGATTTTGCCTGGCGGTTTTTGACCGAGGACCTGGGGCTGCCCAAGGAGCGGCTGTACGTCACGGTGTTTCGGGAGGATGACGAGGCCGAGGAGATCTGGAAACGGGTGGCCAAGGTCCCCGGGGAGCGGATTTTCCGGTTGGATGAAAAGGACAATTTCTGGTCCATGGGCGACACCGGCCCCTGCGGGCCGTGTTCCGAAATCCTCATCGACCAGGGCGAGTCCATGTCCTGCGGACCGGACTGCGGCATCGGGCGGTGCGACTGCGACCGGTATTTGGAGATCTGGAACCTGGTCTTCATGCAGTTTGAGCGCGATGCCTCCGGGACCATGCACCCCCTGCCCAAGCCGAGTATCGACACCGGCATGGGCCTGGAGCGGATCAGCGCGGTCTGCCAGGGCGTGTTCTCCAATTTCGATTCCGACCTGTTCACCCCGCTGATCGCCCAGATTTCCGAGCTGTCCGGGCAGGCCTACGGCGCGACGGACGACGGGGACACGGCCATGCGCGTGATCGCGGACCATGGCCGGTCCGTGGCCTTTCTGGTTGCCGACGGGATCGTGCCTTCCAACGAGGGGCGCGGCTACGTCCTGCGCCGCCTGATCCGTCGGGCCTTTCGCTTCGGGCGGCTGTTGGGTCTGGAGGGACCGTTTCTGCATAAGGTCTGCGACCACGTCTGCGTCATGATGGGCGAGACCTTTCCCGAACTTCCGGAGAACCGGACCTTCATGGGTCGGGTGGTGAAGCAGGAAGAAGAACGGTTCGGACAAACCCTGGACAAGGGCCTGAAGCTGCTGGCCGAAGAGCTGGATGCCCTGACGGCCCGGGGCGAGCGCCGGGTTTTGGGCGAGACCATCTTCAAGCTCTACGACACGTTCGGTTTTCCCCTGGACATTGTCCACGACGTGGCCGGGAAGCAGGGCTACGAGGTGGATGAGGCGGGCTTCCGGGAGTGCATGGCCGAACAGAAGCAACGGGCCAAAAAGGCCTGGAAGGGCAGCGGGGATGCCGATCCCTCCGTGCTGTTCGGCCATTTGCTGGAAGCCGGACTGGCAACCCGGTTCGTGGGCTACGACGACGTGACGGCCCGCAGCCGGGTCACGGCCCTGACCGACGTCGGCGGCGAGAGCGTGGAAAAGCTGACGGCCGGGCAGGACGGTTGGCTGGTGGCCGCGGCGACACCCTTTTACGCGGCTTCCGGCGGTCAGGTGGGAGACCAGGGCCGGGTCCGCTCCACCAGCGGCATGGCCGAGGTTACGGACGTGGTCAAGGTCGGTCAGGATCTGGCCGTGCAGCGCATCGCCGTGCGCGAAGGCGAACTCTTCCTGGATCAGGAGGTGGATTTGCTGGTCGCTGAAACGACCCGCCTGGACACCGCCCGGCACCACACCTGCACCCACTTGCTCCAGGCCGCTCTGCGCAAGGTCCTGGGCGAGCATGTCCGCCAGGCCGGTTCCTACGTTTCCCCGGAAGTGCTGCGGTTCGACTTCACCCATACCATGGCCCTGACCCCCGAGGAATTGCGGGCCGTGGAGGACGAGGTGAACCAGGCCATCCTCGGCGACATCCCTCTGGACGTGGTTGTGACCACGCCGGAGGAAGCCCAGCAACGCGGGGCGTTGGCCTTTTTTGGTGAAAAATACGGCAAGGAGGTCCGGCTGGTCAGCGTGCCCGGAGTCTCCACGGAACTCTGCGGCGGAACCCATCTGCGCTCCACGGGTCAGGCCGGCAGCTTCGTGATCCTCTCCGAATCCGGGATCGCCGCCGGTGTGCGCCGGATTGAAGCCCTGGCCGGGACCAAGGCCCTGGAGCACTGGCGCGGCCAATCCGCGCTGCTTCGGGAAGCCGCGGGCCTGCTCAAGGCCGCTCCGTCGGACATCTCCGGAAAGATCCAGAACCTGCTGGCCCAACACCGGGAGTTGGTCAAACAAAAAGAAGCCCTGGAAGGGCAACTGCGCTCCGGTCAGGGCGCGGACCTGGCGGCCCAGGTCGACGACGTGTCCGGGGTCGCGCTTTTGGCCGCGGCCGTGGAGGTCAAGGACGTTAAGGCCATGCGGGAGACAATGGACGACTTGCGCTCCAAGATCGCTTCCGGGGTCATTGTCCTGGCGGCCCAGGCCGACGGCAAGGCCATGCTCATCGTGGCGGTGAGCAAGGATCTGCACTCCCGATTCACGGCCTCCAGCCTGGTCAAGGAACTGGCGCCCCTGGTGGGCGGCAGCGGAGGCGGTCGACCGGACATGGCCCAGGCCGGCGGCAGTGATCCCAGCGGCATCCCCCTGGTTCTAGAACGAGTCCGACACTTGGTCGCCGGTTGATCTGGACATCCTATGAGTAACATTCTTTCCGTCCGCGTCACCTCCGGAAACCGCCTGCTTCAGTTCCGCTCCGAGCCCTACGTGGTCTCCCAGGGCGACCATGTCCTGGTCCAGGTGCAGGGCGAGCTGCATATGGGCAAGGTTGAACGGATCACGCCTCTGGCCGGGTGCGAAGGCGGAACGCGATGGGTCGAACCGGAGGATGTCGAGGCCCGCGAGGATTTGAGCGACCAAAATGATGAAGTGGGCGGCGAGTCTGAAGCTGACGTGGAAAGTGCCTCGGAAAGGGTTTCTGACAGTGCCGCCGACAGTGTTTTGGGCGGTGCTTCAGATAAGGACGCCGAGTGCGATCGGGGTGCGGGTTCCGCCGAGAACAACGGCATGCCGTCCATTTTTCGTCCGGCCACGGAAGAGGATTTGATCCGGGATCGGGAAAACCGGGAATTGGCTCGGAACGCCTTTGCCTACTGCCGGGAGTGCATCACGGAGCGCGCTCTGGATATGAAGTTGGTGGACGTGGAAGTGCTGTTCGACGGCAGCAAGATGGTCTTCTACTTCACCGCGCCCAACCGGATCGACTTTCGGGAGCTGGTCAAGGATCTGGTCCGCTCCTACCGTACCCGGATTGAGCTGCGCCAGATCGGGGCCCGCCATGAAACCCAGATGCTCGGCGGCCTGGGCAATTGCGGGCAGTTGGTCTGTTGCCAACGCTTCTTGCGTCAGTTCGCCCCCTCGACCATCAAAATGGCCAAGGAACAGAATCTGTTTCTGAACCCGGCCAAGATTTCCGGGGTCTGCAACCGCTTGTTGTGCTGCCTGAGCTATGAACAGCCCAATTACGATGAATTTTTGAATCAATGTCCGAAAGTGGGCAAGCGTTTCCCCACTTCTCTTGGAACGGCCAAGGTGATCCGGGCCAATTATTTCCGCCGCACCGTGTCCGTTTTCATGGAGCCCGGTGGAGAAAAGGAAGTGGATCTGGAAGAATGGAAACGTCTGGTTTCCCCGCCCAGGGAGAGAGGGGAACCGGAGCGCCGCGAGCCCGGACCTCGGTCCGGAAGGCCGGAGGGGGCCGACGTTGAGCCGCCGCGAGTGGTTTCCCGGCCCGTACCGGCTTCTGAGTCCGTAACGGCGGACGCCCCCGGTCGCCAAGTCGAAGCTCCCCGGGCGAGTTCGGAAGCGGATCGTCCGTCCCCGTCCCCGTCTCGAAAAAAGAACAAACGCTCCGGGCGCAAAGGAAAGCCTCGCCCCGAGAAGGCATCTCCCACTGATTCGAAGGCCGAACAGGGCAACCCTCCGGCTACCGGTTCCGGCGCGGCTCGTGATTCTTCGAGTGGTTCTCCATCCGGCAAGACCGACCCCGCCACGCCGGGCAAGTCCAAACGTCGTTCGCGGTCGTCGCGTCGCAAGCCCAAGAAACAGTCCGGCCCTCCCAAGGAACAAAGCTGAGGCCGCCGGGTCAACCGCAAGAAATCCTCGCGCCCTTCAAAGACGCTTCTGACTCCTGAATACTGAATTTTGACTCCTGACTCCTGACATCCGCCCTCGGAGGTACCCCCTTGCAATCGTTCTTCCTGTCCACGCCCATTTACTACGTCAACGCCAAGCCGCATCTGGGACACGCCTATACCACGGCCGTGGCCGACTCCATGATCCGTTTCCAGAAATTGATGGGGCGCAGGACGTTTTTTTTGACCGGCACGGACGAGCACGGCGACAAAATCGTCCGGGCCGCGGAGGCACGGGGTGTGTCCCCGCGGGAGTACGTGGACACGGTCAGCGCCCAGTTTCAGGGACTGTGGGACGCACTGGGCTACGGCTACGACGACTTCATCCGGACCACCCAGCCCCGGCATGTTGAACGGGTACAGCTGTTTTTGCAGCGTATTTACGACCGGGGAGACATCTATCACGGCGAATACGGCGGGCATTACTGCTTTGGCTGTGAGCGGTTCTATACGGAGAAGGAACTGCGTGACGGACTTTGTCCGGATCACCTCACCGCGCCGGAGTATATTCAGGAAAAGAACTATTTTTTTCGGATGTCCAAGTATCTCGGACCGCTGCGCGAACATATCGAAGCCAATCCGGACTTCATCCGGCCGGAACGCTACCGCAACGAAGTCTTGGGGCTGCTTCGGGAGGACCTGGGGGATCTGTGCATCTCCCGGCCCAAGAGCCGACTGTCCTGGGGCATCGAGCTGCCCTTTGACCCGGAATACGTGACCTACGTCTGGTTCGACGCCCTGCTGAACTACATTACGGCCCTGGAATGGCCGGACGGGGAGCGGTTTGCCACTTTCTGGCCCCAGGCCCAACATCTGGTGGCCAAGGACATCCTCAAGCCCCACGCCGTGTTCTGGCCCTGCATGCTGTTGTCCGCTGGCCTGCCGCTGTATCGTCATTTGAACGTTCACGGCTACTGGCTGGTCCAGGACACCAAGATGAGCAAGAGCCTGGGCAACGTGGTGGAACCGTTGGATTTCGCGGAAAAGTACGGACGCGGTCCGTTTCGCTATTTCCTGCTCCGGGAGATGCAGTTCGGCCAGGACGCCAATGTTTCGGAAGATGCGTTGCGCACGCGCTTCAACGCGGACCTGGCCAACGACCTGGGCAACCTGTTCAGCCGGGTCCTGAGCATGACCCACAAGTATTTCCAGGGCCGGGTACCCGCGCCCGGAAAGATCCGTCCGGAAGAGGAGGATCTGCACGTTCTGGCCTCCGAATGCCTGGAGAACTTCCAGGCCCAGTTTCACCGTTTCCAGTTTTCCATGGGTCTGGAGTCCTTGTGGGTGCTGGTCCGGGCGCTGAACAAGTATGTGGACGCGTCCCAGCCCTGGGCCCTGTTCAAGCAGGAGCAGACCGATCTGTTGGGCACGGTGATGTACACCCTGCTGGAAGGCATGCGCAAGGTGGCCGTGCATCTGTGGCCGGTGATGCCCGAGCAAAGCGAGACCATGCTGGGCCAACTTGGCCAACATGGCGACCCGGAACGCTGGCCGCATCTGGCCGACGAGGTCTTGCGGTGGGGCGGTTTGGAGCCTGGAACCGAGGTGGCCGCGTCTTCCAGTCTTTTCCCCCGCCTGGAAATGACGAAGCCCGAGAAGCATGAAGACAAGCAGACCAAGCCTGCTCCACGAGGGCAAACTGAAAAGGGCGACGGCGGAAAAAAAGACGCGAAAACAGCTCAACAAGGCGACGCCGCGGAGTTGTTGGAGTTCGCCGATTTTCAGCGCCTGGATCTGCGCGTGGGCTCGGTTGTCTCGGCAGAACCGGTGCAGGGGGCGGACAAGCTGCTCCACTTGCACGTGGATATCGGGGAAGACGAGCCGCGGAGCATCGTGGCCGGTATCGCCCAGCACTGGTCCCCGGACAACCTTGTCGGTCGCCAGGTCGTGGTGGTGGCCAACCTCAAACCCCGCAAACTGCGCGGCGCCTTGTCTCAGGGCATGGTCCTGGCCGTCCATGCCCCCGAGGGGCTGCGCCTGCTGGCGCCGTCGGACACCGTGCCGCCGGGCAGCAAGGTTTCGTAGCAGTCCGTTGATCGGAAGCCCTGCTAGCGCATTTTCGGCAGAAACCGCAGGCCGAAGCGTTTGCGGATGCGGTGGATGATTTCCGGGCAGGCTTGGTGCGGGTTTTCGGGGATTTCCGGGCGAGGAGGCTGGGCGGTGAAGAACGGGGTTTCCCGGAGCTTGGCCTCGTAGGCATGGGCCAGCAGGACCGGCATGGAGAGCACGTCCGCCGCGTTGTAGGCCAGCAGGGTTTCCAGTGCCCGTTCATCGCCGGTGGTCTGGTATTCGTCCCAGAGCAGCACGGCAAAGTATCCGTCCAGTCCTTCCAGGTCGTTCCGATCCAATCCCATCTGTTTTTCACAGGACTTTAGTCCGCCTTTCATCCCCAGGGAACGCAACACGAAGCGCAGGTCCACATGAGCCTCGGGCAGCGGGGCCCGGAGTTCACGCTGGATGATCGGGGCGTCGAAACACCGGCCGTTGAAGGTCACCAGCAGGGAGTATTCCCGGATATCGTCGCCAAACGCTTCCAGGTTCCGGCCGTGAACGTAGGTGCGTAGGCGTTCGCCGTCGTACAGGGCGATGGTGGTGATGTGCACCGGGCCCGGTCCGCTGGTGGTCTCGATGTCCACGAAGGCCGCGCGGTCCGCGAAATGAGAGCAGAGCCGCCAGGTTTCGTTTCGGGGCAGATGTTCGGCGAACCAGGCTGCTTCCCCATTGTCCAGGCGGTCCTCCGATTCTTCCAGGGTTTCCAGCGCGGCCTTGGAGAAGAGCTTCGGGTACCGTCCTCCGTTGTTCCGGGCTTCTTTCCAGGACGGAATGCCGGCCTCCCAGATTTTTCGTTCCGTGACGTTGCCGATGCGGGGCAGATGGCAGAAGGAATGGGTGAGCATGTGGGCCTTTGCGGTGTCGCGACAGGAGGGCAAGGGTGAACAAAACAAGGCCGTCATTCCTACGCGAATGACGGCCTTGCTCTTGGTACGTTCCGACTCGGCTCTCGTGGCCGGATCTACTGGATGTTCTGCCGTTTCAGGGCGGCGATGCGATCATCCAGCGGCGGGTGGGTCATGAACAGCAGCTTCAGGCCGTGGCCTTCGGGCTTGCCGTTGATGCCAAAGGCGGACATCTGTTCCGGAAGGGGCTCCTGAACGCCTCGTTTCAGTTTTTCCAGGGCCGCGACCATCTTTTCCCGTCCGGCCAGCTTGGCTCCACCTGCGTCGGCCCGGTATTCCCGTTCACGGCTGAAGTAGAGGACCACGACGCTGGCCAGGATGCCGAAAACGATCTGGGCCACGATGCTGGTAATGAAAAAGCCCAGGCCCAGGCCTTCCTCGTTCTTGAGGATGACCCGGTCCACAAAATAGCCCACCACCCGGGAGATGAAGATCACGAAGGTGTTCACCACGCCCTGGATCAGGGTCAGGGTGACCATGTCCCCGTTGGCCACGTGGCTGACTTCGTGGGCCAGAACCGCCTCCACCTCGTCCTGGGTCATGGAGCGCATCAGTCCTGTGCTCACCGCCACCAGGGCGTTGTTTTTGCTCATTCCCGTGGCAAAGGCATTGGGGGCGTCGGAGTCGTAGACGGCCACCTCGGGCATGCCGATCCCAGCGCGGGCCGCCTGATTTTTCACGGTTTCCACGAGCCAAGCCTCGGCCTGGTTGCGCGGCGAGGTGATGACTTTGGCCCCGGTCAGGCGCTTGGCCATCCATTTGGATATGGCCAGTGAGATGAACGAACCGCCAAAGCCGAAAACAGCGGCGAAGACCAGCAAGCTGCCATAGTCCAGACCCCTGCCCGTTTCATCGAGAATGCCCGTGAAGCCCAACAGGGAAAGGACGATGCTCAAAACCACGAGGATGGCGATGTTTGTTAGTAAAAACAATCCAATCCGTTTCATTTTCCGATAGACCTCCTGAATGAGAAGATATGTGTCAACAAGCAAAGCTGCCGTATGCCTTAACTGTTGTATATAATCAATCTTGTTTCACGAGGCAAGATTGGTCAGAATGCGATTGTCGGTAGGCGGGAACGTCCCGTATGGACGGCCGCGATAAGAGTATCCGGGCAAGAGGATGGATATGGTTTTAAACTCAGTGGCAAAAGTGCCTCTCTCTTTAAGCCCGGGCCTTGATTTCGGCACCGAGCCCCGCCTCGGCACCCCCGCGCTGATCCGTCGGCCGGATCTGGTCCGCAAGGTGGCCATTCTGGCCGAGTCGGCCCGCTACGACGTGTCCTGCTCCTCCAGCGGTTCCACGGCGGCTCGTCCCGGAGCCGTGTTGGGCGCTCCGGCTCATTCCGGAATCTGTCACAGTTGGGCCGCGGATGGGCGGTGCATTTCCCTGCTCAAGATTTTGTATACCAACGTCTGCGAGTACAATTGCGCGTACTGCGTCAATCGCGGCGACAACGACCTGCCCCGGACCACCTTCACGGTCGGCCAGCTCGTGGACCTGACCTTGAACTTCTATCGGCGCAATTACATCGAAGGACTGTTTCTGAGTTCCGCGGTCTGCCGCAATCCGGATTGGACCATGGAGCGGATGGTCCGGGTGGCCGAAGAGCTGCGTCGCGTCCATGGCTTCGGCGGCTACATCCATTTGAAGGTCATCCCCGGCTCGGCTCCGGAACTGATCCAGCGGGCCGGTCTGGCCGCGGACCGGCTGAGCGTGAATATCGAGCTGCCCTCCGAGACCTCCCTGCGCAGCCTTGCGCCCCAAAAGACCCGGGACGGGGTGCTGTTGCCCATGCTCCGGATCAGCGAGCTGGTCGGCGAGGCGGCCCAAGCTCGGCGCGGACTCCCGGTACGAACCGCGAAAGCCCCGATGTTCGCCCCGGCGGGACAGAGCACGCAGTTGATCGTGGGGGCCAGTCCGGAGCCGGATCGGCAGATTCTGCGGCTTGCCGAGGCGCTGTACGGGCGGTTCGGGCTGAAGCGGGTCTACTACAGCGGCTACGTGCCGGTCAGCCGAGACAACCGCCTGCCGGCCCTGAATGCGCCGCCGTTGCTGCGGGAGCATCGCCTGTACCAGGCGGACTGGCTGCTGCGGTATTACGGCTTCCAGAGCGCGGAACTGTTCGACGACCAACACGAGTGGCTTGACGAGCAGCTCGACCCCAAGGCCGCCTGGGCTCTGCGTCACCCGGACCTGTTTCCCGTGGAGGTCAACCGGGCCCCCCTGGACCAACTCCTGCGCATCCCCGGCATCGGGATCCGCTCGTCCCGACGGATCATCGCGGCCCGCCGCTTCGGGCCCCTGCACCCCGAAGACCTGAAGAAACTCGGCGTGGTCATGAAACGCGCCCGCTTCTTCGTCACGGCCAGCGGCAAGTTCTGGAACAACGAAGCCTGGAACCCGGCCCAGGCCGAAACCGTGCTCCGCGGTCTGGAAAAGACCAGAGCGCCAAGGATGAAGCAGTTGTCGCTTTGGTGAAACGAAGCGTCGGGGGGAGCAATTAGGACATGCTTTTCTCAGGAGGCTTGTCTATGACCGTGCAAGTCGCAAGATAGTCTTCGACCGCTTCTGCAAAGGCCACGAACAGCTCTTCAATGGTGGGCGCATGGAAACTCACCATGTCGTTGATATCGATGATGTGGCCAACCAGAATGTTGTCGCGAGCGTCGAAATCGACTCGCGCCCTATAGCTTCCGTATGCAAGCGTTTTCATGCCAGGAATGTAGGGAACGTTAAACCCTCTGACAAGAGGTACTCGCAATGGATCAGATACCGCGTATTTTTTCCTACGACGGAAGCTTCGACGGACTGCTGTGCGCCTTTGCCGCGGCGGATGGAGAAGGGCTGGAGCGGTGCGGGTTTGTGGTCGAGGGTGAGGGGCGGCCCGGGTTGTGGCCGCCGACGCGGGTAGCGGTCCATGCCGAGACGGCGGCTCGTTTTTTGGAGCGTTTGCGCCGGTCAGGCGGGGAGGGGGCTGTTCAGCATCTGGTTTATGTGTTTTTGGCCGAAGTTCAGGGGGCTGAGCCGGAGCTGTACGAATTCGCGCGCCTCACGCTGCAAGCAGGGACAAGCGTCCTGGGGATGAGGACCAACGCCGCGGTGCGCCGGGTGATGGACTGGAAGGCCAAGGTCGGCAAGGAGGCGCATCGCTGTACCGGCCTGCTGCGTTTCATGGAATTGCGGGACGCAACCCTGTACGCCCGCTTTGAGCCGGACCACAATGTGTTGCCGCTCGTGGCCCCCCATTTTCAGCGCCGTTTTCCCCAGGACAACTGGGTGATCCACGACCTGCGTCGCGGGCTGGCCCTGGCCTGGGACGGCCAGGAGTTGCATCCGGTGGTCGGGGTCCCCGAAAACGTGGACGCCCTGCTCAGCCGACGTGAAACCACGTTCCAGGAACTCTGGCGAGAGTATGTCCAGGCCCTGGCCGTGCCCGAGCGCCGCAATCCGGCCTTGCAGCGCCGGTTCATGCCCCGGCGGTATTGGAAGCATCTGGTGGAGCGGCCGACCTGAACATTCGGATTGAGCGGCTGAATAAAGCGGTTGAACCGACCGATTCAGCGCGTGAAGCTTTTGATTTCTTTCACCCGGTCAGCTAATGATGCCGAGGGGGACGCCATCGCTTCGCCGACGGACGTCGATGCTTCGCCCACCCATTATTTCCGCTATTTCAAGACGGAGGACTTCGTGTCAAAGCTCATCCCATCCCACAGTCCCACTTCCAGCCGACCAATTTGCGAAGAGCGCGACGCCTGCGCGATTATCGCCTTCGTGGACAAGCGCGGCCGCGTGACCCATGCCAACATTGTCCGGACCATCGAGGCCCTGAAAAAGATGGCCCATCGTTCCGGGGACATCAACGATGAGGGTGACGGATGCGGGATCATGACCGACGTGCCGCGGGAACTGTGGAGCCGTCGGCTCCAGGAAGCCGGTTTGTCGCCGCATCTGGCCGAATCCAGCGGGTTTTTCGTGGGTCATCTTCTCCTGCCCCGGCGGATCCGCGAGCGGGCCGACGACGTTCTGGACACGGTCCGCAAGACCTTTGCCCTGCGGGGGCTGGACATCGTCCTGGAATTGCAAGGCCGGACCAACGATGACGAGCTGGGGCCCATGGCCCGGGCCGAGACGCCGCTGTTCTGGCAGGTGGCCGGGCTGGTCCGCCAGGACGTGCGCATTGACTCCGGTCGACTGCTGTTCAAGGTGCTTGTGGAGCTTGAGGATCTGGAGCCGGATCTCCATGTCGCCTCCCTGTCCCAGCACAGCGTGGTCTACAAGGTCCGGGGCGGGCCGGATCTGCTGCAGCGGGTCTATCCGGAGCTGCGCGATCCGGCCACCCGGTCCAAGATCTGTCTGGGCCACAGTCGCTATTCCACCAACACCCTGCCCACGGTGGAGCGCACCCAGCCGTTTTCCATCCTGGCCCACAACGGCGAGATCAATACCATCGAGCGGCTGCGCGGGGCGTCGCGCAATCTGGGCATCGAGCCCGTGCCCGGAGGCAGTGATTCCCAGGACCTGAACCGGGCCGTCGAAGGATTGATCCACCGCTACGGGCTGGAACCCGCCGAAGCCTTCGCCATGGTCTTCCCGGCGGTGCACAGCGAGGTGGAGCACTATCCCGAGGATCTGCGCAAGGTTTATCAATCCTACCGCTGGTTCTTTCCGCCATCAGCCCAGGGACCGGCCGCGGTCATCGCCCGGCACGGGGACGTCTGCATCGGCAGCGTGGACGCCCTGGGGCTGCGTCCGTTGTGGTTCGGCGAAAGCGACTACAACTATTATCTGTCCTCGGAAAAGGGCGTGGTGGATTTGGAGGACACGGCCACGGACCCCGTGCCCCTGGCTCCCGGGGAGAAAATGGCCATCCTGTCCCTGACCGGTCGGCGGGCCGTGGTGTTCAACTACCGGGCCTTTCAGCGCCAACTGGTCCGGCTGATGCAGGGCCGCAGCGGTCTGCGGGAGCGGATCGGCACGTTGTATCACGTTGTTCCGGAGCAGCCGGAGGAAGCCTTTGGCTTGGAAAGCCTGCTCGACGACGGCCGGTCGCGGTTGTCGCCGGGCGACATGGTGCGGGAAAACGTGCTGGCCGCCCTGGGGTGGCACAAGTACGACGTGGAGATGCGCAAGAAAACGGCGACCATTATCGGCGGGGCGCTGATCGGCTCCATGGGCTACCAGGGGCCGCTGGCCTGCCTGAGCCCGGAAGGGTTGCCCAACATCTCCGAGTTTTTCAAGGAAAACGTGGCCGTGGTCACCAATCCGGCCATTGACCGGGAGCGGGAGGCCGATCATTTCACCACCCGCTGCATGCTCGGCGACCGACCGGAGATCGACAACCGGGAGCGCTCCGGGGCCGTGGGGCTGGAACTGCGCACGCCGCTGCTGCTGGGCGGTTGCCTGGATGGCCGGGTCTGCGGGTCGGCCCTGTCCCAGTTGGCCGCGGAGTTCGGCACCCAGACCCTGGACTCCGTGCTTTCGTTTTTTACGGGTCAGGGTCGGGACCCGAACCGGGTGGCCGTCCTGGATGCGGTGTTCGAGGCCAGGACTGAAGGCCCGGACAGTGGCCCAGGCAACGGCCAAGGCTGCCTGGAGCAACGCCTTTCCGAACTGTGCCTGGAGGCTCGGGCTGCCATCGACGCCGGTGCCGTGCTGTTGGTTCTGGACGATTCACGGACGTTTTCCGACGGGCTGGTCTATGTCGATCCAGGCCTGGCCCTGGCCGTGATCGGCAATTATCTGGAAGAACACCGTTTGCGGCGGCGCTGTTCACTGGTCGTGCGCAGCGCCGCGGTGCGCAATCTGCACGATGTGATGTTTCTGCTCGGACTGGGCGCGGATGCGATCAATCCGTACATGATCTGGCGCATGGCCCGGGAGCACGCCACGGAAAGCCGGTCGGCCGAGACCGTGATCCGGACCACCATGGATGTGCTTCAGAAGGGCATGGAAAAGGTCATGTCCACCATGGGCATCCATGAACTGTGCGGTTATGGCCGGATTTTTTCCTCCATCGGCTTGGCCGGGGATTTGGCGAAAATCTTCAAGTGCGCCAACTTCTGCCAGTCCCCGGATGTCGGCCTGTCCCTGGCCCGACTGGAAGAGATCGCCCGGCGTCGTCTGGACAAGGCCGTCCGGGAGACCTCGGCCCAGCTCTGGAGCACCCCGGCCCGGAACACCAAGGTCGGGCGGGTGATGCGCCGGGCCGCCACCGGGGTGGCCGGATTCCGGGAGATGGCCCAGGAACTGGCCGCTTTGGAACAGGAGAATCCAGTGGCCTTGCGGCACGTCCTGGGCTTTACGCGGCCCGGCAAGGCCGTGCCCCTGGCCATGAGCGAAGTGGATATCTCCATTGCCGGTCATGCCATGCCCCTGGTCATCCCGGCCATGAGCTTCGGCTCCCAGGGAGAGAACTCCTTCCGGAGCTACGCCGAGGCCGCGCGGATTCTGAACATCGTGTGCATGAACGGGGAGGGTGGGGAAATTCCGGACATGCTCGGTAAATACCGCCACAACCGGGGCCAGCAGATCGCCTCGGGCCGCTTCGGCGTGCACATGGCTTTTCTCAACTCCGTGGACTTCCTGGAAATCAAGATCGGCCAGGGAGCCAAACCCGGGGAGGGCGGCCATCTGCCCGGCCAGAAGGTCACGGCCATGGTGGCCCAGGCCCGGCATTGCAAGCCGGGCATCGCCCTGATCTCCCCCTCCAATCATCACGACATCTATTCCATCGAGGACCTGGCCCAGATCATCACCGAGCTGAAGACCGCCAACCCCATGGCCAGGGTTTCGGTGAAGATCCCGGTGACCAGCGGGGTGGGCACCATTGCCGTGGGCGTGGCCAAGGCCGGGGCGGACATCGTCGCGGTCTCCGGGTTCGACGGCGGCACGGGCGCGGCCCGGGAGCACAGCAAGAAGTATGTCGGCCTGCCCGCGGAGATCGGGGTCAGCCAGGCCCACCGGGCCCTGGTGGAGTCCGGCCTGCGGGACGGCGTGGAACTGTGGGCCGACGGCGGGCTGCGCAGCGGCGCGGATGCCCTGAAGATGATCTTCCTCGGCGCGGACCGGGTAGGCATGGGCACCGCGGCCCTGATGGGCGTGGGCTGCATCAGTTGCCGGCGCTGCCATTTGGACACCTGCCCCCGGGGCATCTCCACCCAGCTGCGGACCAAGGCCGACGCGGAAAAGCGCGGCGTGAGGGGATTTACTCCGCTGCAAGCGGCCGCGGAAACCGGCAACCTGGTGCGGCTGTTCACCTGTATCGGCGAGGAAATGCGGGCCATTCTGGCGGATCTGGGCGTCAGCCGGGTTCGGGACGTGGTCGGGCGTACGGATTTTCTGGCCCAGATATCCCATCACAACGTCGTGGCCATGACGGACATTCTGGCCCGCCCGGCCATGGACGGCGCCGCCGGACCGGCCGGAGCCCTGCGCATGGTGCGCAAGCCGCTGAACGTCCTGACCAAGCTGGTGGCGGACATCTCCCTGGCCGAGTTTGCCGACGAACAGACCCGCGAGGTCCGGTACACGGATCAGCACGTGCGCAGCGTGGACCGGGCCATGGGCACCTACCTGGCCGGGGCCGTTGTCCGTCGGTTCGGCGATTCCGGAGAGCGCCGGGCCAGATTGCGTCTGGATTCCTCCGTACCCGGCAACGGTCTGTGCGCCTTCAACATTCCGGGCATTGACGTGATGGTGGACGGCGGGGCCCAGGACGGCACGGCCAAGAGCAGCTTCGGCGGGGCCTGCGGCGTGTTCAAGGGCGCGAACCTGATGGGCCGCAGGGTGGACGGCTCCACGGGCAAGAGCTTTGCCTACGGAGCCATCAACGGGATGCTGATGGTCCAGAACTACGCCGATTCCCGGGCCTGCATCCGGATGTCCGGGGCGGACGCGGTGTTCGGAGCCCGGATTACGTCCAAGGTCCGGGACGAGGAAGGCAACCTGGCGGTGCGCGCCCACCTCAAGGGCTTTGCCTTCGAGTACATGACCGGCGGACGGGTCGTGGTCCTGGGAGATCCCGGACCATGGATCTGCTCCGGGATGACCGGCGGGGTGGTCTATCCATGCCTCTACCCGGAATTCGGATTCGACAAGGCCGCGATCCGGCGGCGTCTGGCCAGCGGCGCGGACGTGGCCGTCCGGGACGTCACCGAACAGGGCCTCGCGGATATCCGCGAGCTGGTCAGCCGCTACATAGCCGAGCTGCGGGCCACCTTCCAGGAGGAGGAAGCCCAGGCCGTGGAACGACTCATGGCCGAGGCCGAAACCCGTTTCGTGATGATCGTCCCGGCGGATAAGAACCCGCCCAAGGCGGAGTGAGGGGGGGAGGGTAGAAGTCAGGAGTCAGGAGGATCTTTCGTGCTTTGCGATGCGGTGCTCGAAATCGAAATCGAAATCGCAATCGAAACTGTAATCCAACGCCGCGAGGATCTCCGTAAGAACAATCCGACCTTTCATCGCAACAAACCATAACATCCAAGGAGGAAGACAATGATCAAGCATATCGTGATGTGGACGTTGAAGGACCAGGCCGAAGGGGGGAGCGCTGAGGAGAACGGGAAGAAGATGAAGCAGATGCTGGAGGCGTTGAACGGCAAGGTTCCCGGTCTGCTCCACCTGGAGGTCGGACTGGATGTTTTTCAGGCCTCTCCAACGTGGCAGGTGGTGCTCTACTCCGAGCTGGAATCCCGCGAAGCCCTGCAAGGCTACCAGCAGCACCCGGAACACCAGCGCTGCGTGGAGTTCGTGAAAAAGGTGGTGGTTGATCGGGGCGTGGTGGATTACGAGATATAGGAGGACGCGGTGGCCGAACTTTCTCATCCCGCCTTGCTGATCGTGGACATGCAGAACGATTTCGTCCTGCCCGAAGCCCCGACCGCCGTGGCCGGGGCCGGGGCGACGATTCCGGTTGTCGCCGCGCTGGCTGAGCATGCCCGGGAGCGATCCTGGCCGGTGATCCACGTGGTTCGCGAGCACCGGCCCGACGGCAGCGACGTGGAATATACCCGGCAGGAGCTGTTTCAGAACGGCGCGGGCATCTGCGTGGCCGGGACGCCCGGGGCGCGGATCGTGGTGGAACTGACGCCGCGCTCCGGCGACTACGTGTTGACCAAGCAGCGGTTCAGCGCGTTTTTGGGCACGGAACTGGATTTTCTGTTGCGTCGGCTGCGAGTCGGGACGCTGGTCATGGCCGGAACCCAGTATCCCAATTGCATCCGGGCCACGGCCGTGGACGCTTTGGGCCGGGACTACCGGGTGATCGTGGTCTCGGACGCCTGTTCCGCTCAGACCGAGCGGGTCGCGGCGAACAATATCGAGGACATGCGCAATATGGGCATCGCGTGTATGGCGTTCCAGGAGTTGAGCAACCTTTCAGAGGAGAAACCACAGTGAAGATGTTTTGGACTGTTTTGACGACGTGCATCATGCTGATTCTTCCCGGATGGGCCGGGGCCACGGGGTTCGAGGCGGCGGTGGGCGTCTGGCATCAGTCCCCGTCCGGGGACGTGTCCTACAAAGGCCAGACGGGCCATGATCGGCTTGATCTGGAAAGCACTCTGGGACTGGACGATGAGACCGGGCTGCTCTTTCGCGCTCGCCTGGAAACCCCGCTGATCCTGCCCAATATCGGATTCATGGCCACGCCGACGACCTTTTCGGGCAAGGGGACGGCCAAAGGGAGCTTTACCTTCGGGAACCAGACCTTTTCAGCGGATGCGCCCATCGACGGCAAGCTGCGGTTGAATCAGTACGACGTGAGTCTGTTCTACGGCATTCCGGGGCTGAAGATGGCGACCATGGGCATGTTCAACGTGGATCTGGGGCTGAACCTGCGGCTGATGGACGTGGATTTCGAGGTCCGTCAGGAGCAGACCGGGCTTTCCGAGTCCGAGAGCATGCTTTTGCCCGTGCCCACGCTCTACGCCGGAGCCAGCCTGCGACCAGTGGACTTCTTCGCCCTGGAAGCCGAGGCCCGCGGCGTGACCTACGCCGGAAACCACTTCTACAGCCTCATCGGCCGGGTGCGCTTCGATCCCCTGGACCACCTCTTTCTTGCCGGCGGCTATCGCTACGACTCCGTCTCCATCGACGAAAAGGGCCTCAAGGCCGACGTGGATATCAGCGGCCCGTTCGCCGAGATCGGGATCAGCTTTTGATTCGTTGCTTCATTTTTCCCCTCGACCCATCAGAGAAAGGCATGGGCGTCCAGAAGGACGCCCATGCCGCTGTCTTCTGACAATCCTCCACCGGAGCGCCGCAATCCTCGGCCATGAACAGCGGTTCACCCCCTCCTGAACCCCGGTCCACGCTCTCCCTCCCATCACACCTGCGCCACAAGCCGGACAAACGGCTGATGAACTCCGGCAACGACCCTCTCTTCTCCCAACGGACTTTTCTGAATCAATTCGGAAAAATGGCCCTTGGCCTCTGCGAAAAGTTGTTTTTGACAGGGTCAGGTTTTGAGCCTGTGGTCATGGTAGAGGTCAACCTCGGTCGAGCAGTATCCCGTTATTCTTTCGAGGGGTGCCAAGAAATCTGAACCGTCAAGGATGGAGGTGAGGAAGTGACCATGCCATTTTACGCCCATTCGACGCCCAATCCGGACAAGTCGGACTGGCAGCTTCTTGAAGACCATCTGGAGAACGTGGCCCGACTTGCCGCGGAATTCGCCGCGGCTTTCGGCGCTTCCGACTGGGGGCGGACCGTCGGTTTGCTGCACGACGCGGGCAAGGCGACTGCGGAGTTCATCGCGAGATTGGAAGGGCGACCAATCCGGGTCAACCATTCCATTTTTGGAGCCCGCCTGGGCGCGGAGCGATGCGGGCGGCTCGGGCTTTTGCTGTCCTACATCGTGGCCGGCCATCACGGCGGCCTGCCGGATGGAGGGGTGCAGGAAGGGCAGCTTCACTTTCGCCTGAAGCAGGAACGCCTTCCGGATTACGTCGAAGTGTTGCCCGTGGTCGCCTGTCCAGCCGACCTGAAACCGCCGTTCACTTTGTCCCGCAACCAGGTTGGCTTCACCTTGTCCTTCTTCACCCGCATGCTCTTTTCCTGCCTCACGGACGCGGATTTCCTGGACACGGAGGCCTTTTGCTCGCCGGAAAAGGCCGGACTGCGCAACTCGCTGACGTGCACGAAGATTCAGGCCCAAACCGACCAGATCCCGACATTGCAAACCAACCTGGACATGCACCTGGATCGCCTGCTGCAAAAGGCCGATCCCACTCCTGTGAACATCCTGCGCAGCAGGATCCTGGAAGACTGCCGTCGCATGGCCGCGTCGCCGCCGGGTTTCTTCTCCCTGACCGTGCCCACAGGCGGCGGGAAGACCTTGTCTTCCCTGGCCTTTGCCTTGGACCACGCCGTGATCCACGGACTGCGCCGGATCATCTACGCCATCCCCTTCACATCCATCATTGAGCAGAACGCCAAGGTATTCAGCGACATTCTCGGACGGGCCAACGTGCTGGAGCATCATTGCAACTATCGGGACAAGGATGACCCGGAGGACCGGGAATATGACACCCGGCGCGGTCTGGCCGCCGAAAATTGGGATGCTCCGGTGGTGGTCACCACCAACGTCCAGTTCTTCGAGTCCCTGTTCAGCAACAAGCCTTCGCGCTGCCGCAAGCTGCACAACATCGCCCGGAGCGTGATTATCCTGGACGAGGCCCAGGCCATTCCCACGGAGTACCTGGAACCCTGCCTGGCGGCGCTACGCGAACTGGTGGACCGTTACGGTTGCACTGTGGTGTTGTGCACAGCCACCCAGCCAGCCTTGGACGATCCCAAACTGCTCACTGCCTTGCGCGACGTGCGGGAAATCATTGTCCAACCGGACCAACTCTATGAACAACTCAAGCGCACCCATGTCCGGTTTGTCGGCAAGCTGTCCAACGCGGAACTGGCCGCGCGATTGGACGAACATGAACAGGTGCTGTGCATCGCGAGCACCAAGCCCCAGGCCAAGACGGTCTTTGAACAACTGGCCAACAGGGATGGCGCGTTTCATCTCTCCACCAACATGACCCCGATCCACCGTCGGCATGTGCTGGCCGTGGTCCGTGGGCGGCTCCAGGACAGGTTGCCGTGCAGGGTGATTTCCACATCCCTGATCGAGGCAGGCGTGGATGTCGATTTTCCCGTGGTCTATCGGGCCATGGCCGGGCTGGACTCCATTGCCCAGGCCGCCGGGCGGTGCAACCGGGAAGGGAGGCTGCCCGTTGGACGGGGGGGCGGCGGTCAGGTCTTTGTCTTTGAACCTGAACAGCCACCGAAAATGCCCTGGCTGCAACGCTGCGCGTCCCGTGCAGCCGAGACCTTGCGCACTATGCCGGACGCCGATCCTCTGGGACTTGAAGTCATGCGCAGCTACTTCGAACTCCTGTATCATGACCAGAACCTGGACGGAAAACAAATCTACAAACGCCTGAACGCTCCCCTCAACAAGGAACTGATTCTTCCGTTCAAGGAGGTGGCCCAGGATTTCCGCATTATTGAGGATGCAGGCACGGCCGTGATCATTCCCTTGATGCCGGAGGTGAATGGTCTCGACCTCAAGGAATCCGAAGAAGCCCAACTGTTGATCCGGGAGTTGCGGCACACCGAATTTCCTCGCTCCACACTGCGCAAGCTGCAACAGTATTCCATGACAGTTCGTTCCAAAGATCTGACTCGGCTGCACGCGGCCGGAGCCGTGGAGATGATCCATGACCAGTATCCTGTTCTGTGCAACCTGGCGGCCTACGACAGGAGCGTCGGTTTGCGCGTGGATGAAGGAGATGTTTGGGAGCCGTCGTCTTTGATAATCTAACTTTTAAGTCCAAGAAAATTTTTCTTGCCAAGAAATTTACTCTTGCGATATGGGGATTCAAAAACACAAGGAGGTGAAACAGACGTCGGCCAACATCGGTCCGTGGATTGAAACTTGGATTTAAACGTTTGTGTCTGTTAGCTTTCTGGCCGCGAGGCGCATGCCTCGCGGCCAACGTTCAGGAGGACGCCATGGCATTCGGCATCAAGCTGCGGGTCTGGGGCGACTATGCGTGCTGGACCAGACCCGAAATGAAGGTCGAGAGAGTTTCCTACGACGTGATGACCCCGTCCGCGGCTCGGGGGATTTTGGAGGCCATCCACTGGAAACCGGCCATCCGCTGGGTGGTGGACAAGATTCATGTGCTCAAGCCCATTATTTTCGACAACGTCCGTCGCAACGAGGTCAGTTCCAAGATTCCCAAACCCAATCCGGTCACGGCCATGCGGGACAAGAAACCGCTGTATTTCCTGGTGGACGACGGCAACAACCGCCAGCAACGCGCCGCCACGCTCCTGCGGCATGTGGACTACGTCATCGAAGCCCATTTCGTGCTCACGGACAAGGCCGGACCAGAGGACAACGCGGGCAAGCACCTGGACATTTTCAACCGCCGGGCCGGAGCAGGGCAGTTCTTCCACCAACCCTGCCTGGGCTGCCGGGAGTTCCCGGCCTCTTTTGAGCTGGTCAAAGGCGAGGTGCCGGTGTCTTTCTATGTCGGCCAGACCAAGGAGCTGGGCTACATGCTTCTGGACATCGACTTTTCCCAGGGCATGACACCGCTGTTTTTCAAGGCCAAAATGAAGGACGGCGTCATCGAGCCGCCCCCGCCTTGGTCAGCGGAGGTGCGAGCATGATTCTGCAAGCATTGCATGGCTACTACGAAAGGATGATCGCCGACCCCGACTCGGGCATGCCGCCCTACGGCACAAGCATTGAAAACATTTCCTTTGCCTTGATCCTGGACACGGAGGGTAATCTCCGTGGCGTGGAGGATCTGCGAGAAACGGACGGCAAAAAGCGCTTTCCCCGCAAAATGGCTGTTCCGGCGGCAGTGACCAGGACTTCGGGGGTCAAGGCGAACTTCCTCTGGGACAAGGCCGCCTATGTGCTGGGCGCGGACAAGAACGAAACAAAAACCAAAGTACCCCGGTTTGCCGCCTTCAAGGAACTGCTTCACGAGATTGGCGCTGACGTCTCCGATCCTGGTTTTGTTGCGATCCGGGGCTTCATGGAAAGTTGGGAGCCGGACGAGGCTGAGACGATCATCAATGCCTATACCCCCTGGGAGGAAGTCGCGGGGGCCAATCTCGTCTTTCGACTGGAAGGAGTGAGGGGTTTTCTTCACGACCATCCACCGCTGCAAAATGCATGGCGCACTCATTGCGCCAAGCTGGATGAGGCCCCCAAGGTCCAGTGCCTGATTACCGGCGAACAAGATGTCCCGTTGGCCCGAGTGCATACGCCCATCAAAGGCGTTGTAGGCGGGCAGACTTCCGGCGGGTACATCGTTTCCTTCAATGCTTCGGCCTTCGTCTCCTACGGACGGGACAAGGCCGATGTGGGCGAAACATCCGCCTTTGCCTACACCACAGCCCTCAATGCCCTTCTGACCAGGGGGAGCCGCCAGAAAATCACCATTGGCGACATGACCATTGTGTTCTGGGCCGAACGTTCCAATCTGATGGAAGATTTCCTGGCGGACCTGATTGACCCCGCCCCAGTGGACGCATTGCCTCAAATCCAGATTGATCATCAGACCACGGTCAAAATTCACGATCTGCTCCAGGCTATCCGCTCGGGACGGCGGGCCGTGGACATCGTGCCGGATCTGGACGAGTCCGTGCGCTTTTATCTGCTGGCCCTTGCGCCCAATGCGTCCCGGCTGTCCATTCGTTTCTGGGAAACCAGCACAGTGGGGGGCTTGTTGCAAAAGGTGGGCAAGCATTTTCAGCAAATGGAAATCGTCCGGCAATTCGACTCCGATCCGGAGTTTCCGCCGCTCTGGCGACTGCTCCGCCAGACCGCGCCGCTGGGCAAAAGCGAAAATATCCCGCCCGTTCTGGCCGGTGGCATAGCCAAAGCCATGCTGACAGGCTCGCCGTATCCGCAAAGCCTGCTGCCCACCGTGCTCGGCCGCATCCGGGCCGAGCATCAGGTGACGTATTTCCGAGCCGCTTTGATCAAGGCGTTTTTGATCCGCAACAAACAATGGGAGGTTCCCGTGTCATTCGATCCCGCTCGAACCGATCGCCCGTACTTGTTGGGCAGGCTGTTCGCGGTGCTGGAAAAAGCCCAGGAAGAGGCGGTTCCCGGCACCAATGCGACCATCAAGGACCGTTACCTCGGCTCGGCCTCGGCCAACCCCGGGCAGGTCTTCCACATGCTGCTCAAAAACGCGGCCAATCATACGGCCAAGTTGCGCAAGGAGCCTGAGAAAAAAGGTCTGGCATTCAGCTATGATAAAATGATCCAGGACATCATCGACGCCTTTGACGATTTTCCGGCCACCATGTCCTCCGAGGAACAGGGACTGTTCATGATCGGCTACTACCATCAGCGCAAGGATTTTTTCACCAAGAAAAATAAGGAGACTCAGTCATGACCGCCATTGCCAACCGCCATGAATTCGTCCTGCTTTTCGACGTGGTCAACGGAAATCCCAACGGCGATCCGGACGCCGGGAACATGCCCCGCATCGACCCGGAGACCGGACATGGGCTGGTCACGGACGTCTGCATCAAGCGCAAGATCCGCAATCATGTGGCTCTGGCCAAGGAAGGGGCCGAGGGCTTCAAAATATACATCCAGGAAAAGGCCGTGCTGAACAGGACGCATGAGCAGGCTTACATCGCTCATGACCTCAAGTTCGAAGCCAAGAAACTGCCAAAAAAAGTTGAAGACGCCCTGAAGGTTACGGGTTGGATGTGCGCCAACTTCTATGACATCCGGACCTTCGGCGCGGTTATGACCACGGATATCAACTGCGGACAGGTTCGCGGACCGGTGCAACTGGCCTTCGCCAAAAGCGTGGAACCCATCGTGCCCCAGGAGATCAGCATCACCCGCATGGCCGTGACCAATGAAAAGGATCTGGAAAAAGAGCGGACCATGGGCCGCAAGCATATCGTGCCCTACGGATTGTACGTGGCCCACGGTTTTGTCTCCGCGCCCCTGGCCGAAAAAACCGGCTTTTCCGAGGCGGATTTGGATCTGCTCTGGGATGCTTTGGTCAACATGTTCGAGCACGACCGCTCGGCCGCGCGCGGCCTGATGAGCAGCCGCAAGCTCTTTGTCTTCAAGCACCAGAACAAGCTCGGCAACGCTCCGGCCCACAAGCTCTTCGACCTGGTCCAGGTGAAGCGCCGGGACGACTCCACCGGCCCGGCCCGCTCCTTCAAGGACTATGCGGTCACCCTTGGCCAGCCTCCGGCGGGGGTTGAACTATTGGAAATGCTATAGATGGACAAAAAACTCGAACAGCAATTCCGGCAACGGGCGGTGGATCTCGGCAACTCCGGTGATCCGGCCGCCTTGCCGGAACTTGCGCAACTGGCTCGTTCGCCCGTGGCCAATGTGCGCCGTCTGGCCGCGTCGGCCATGGGCAAGTTGGCCGGGTTGGCCGATGCGGATGAGGCCGTTGCCGCGCTGCATCCCTTGCTGTCCGACACGCATCCCCAGGTCCGCCAGTATGCCATACGGGCGCTCAAGCTGTACGGCGTCGCAGCCAAGCCGGCCTTGCCGGACCTCCGCGACATGGCCGCGAACCCGGTGGAAAAGGACTACAATCAACGCGACGCGGCCCTGGCCGTTGAGTACATCACCGAGGCCGTGCGCATCGCCGAGGAACAGGTCGTTCATCTGTGCAAGCGGTGCGGCGTGCGCTTGGCTCCGGATGAGTACGTCCGCAGCCGCAAGGCCTTCCAGCGTCCGTTTTGCGACCACTGCTTCGACGAGGTGTTCCTGGAGCGCCGCAACTACGAGATCAAGGTGGAACTGCAGAAAAACATTCGAGCCAGGGACGGTACCTGGGTGCAATCCGAAGGCGAGCGGCTCATCTGTGAGGCCCTGAAGGCCGAGGACATCCGCTATCGCTACGACGAACGATTCCGCATCCTGGACGGGTACGCCATCCGGCCGGATTTTTATCTGCCGGAGTTCGACGTGTACATCGAATACTGGGGCATGGACACGGCGGACTATAAAATCGGCATGCTCAAGAAACAACAGCTCTATCAACAGCAGGGCAAGCGCCTCATCTCCCTGTATCCAGCCGACAAGCCGGTCCTGCGCGTTCGTCTGCTGGAGAAACTGCGTCAATATCGCTGACTTGCTTTTCTGGCGAGTCGCGACGTCGCACAGCGTAAGCGAAGATAGTCGTATGTACCTGGAAGCAGACCTCCTCCCTCTTTCCGCCTTGCAGCACCTGATATTCTGCCCCAGGCAGTGCGCGTTGATCCACATCGAGCAGGTCTGGACGGAAAACCGCTTCACGGCTGAAGGGCGGATCATGCATGAGCGGGTGGATTCAGGGCAGCGGCAGACCAGGGACACGGCGCGGATCGAAACGGGCGTGCCGTTACGGTCTTTGAACTTGGGCCTATCGGGAAGGGCCGACGTGGTGGAGTACCATTTCAAGGGAAACGACTGGGTGCCGTTTCCCGTGGAATACAAGCGGGGTCGCCCCAAGAAGGACAACTGCGACGAGGTGCAGCTCTGCGCCCAGGCCCTGTGCCTGGAAGAAATGCTGGGCCGCCATGTGCCCGGAGGGGCGCTGTTTTACGGCCAGAATCGCAGGCGCAAGGATGTGGCTTTTGATGCGGCACTGCGCCGGGAAACCATGGATACGGCTGCCAGGCTGCACGAGTTGATCCGTTCCGGAACGACCCCGCCAGCTCGGTACGAAAAAAAGTGCGACAGTTGTTCGCTGCTTGAACTTTGTCTGCCCAGGGTGGCCGGATCAGCGAAAAGCGCTCGGCGCTACCTCTCACGCATGCTTATGCAACCGACAACATGAAGAAACTTTTGAACACCCTCTATGTGACGACCCAGGGCGCGTATCTGTCCCGTGAGGGCGAGACCGTGCTGGTGCGCGTGGAAAAAGAGACGCGCCTGCAGGTCCCCATCCATACGCTGGCCGGCATCGTTTGCTTCGGACAGGTCTCGTGCAGTCCGTTTCTGTTGGGACTGTGCGCCGAGCGGGGCGTGGGGGTCAGTTTTCTGACTGAGTATGGCCGCTTTTTGGCCCGGGTCCAGGGACCGGTTGCGGGCAATGTGCTGTTGCGGCGGGAACAGTATCGGTGGGCTGATGATCAGGAAAAGTCCGCGAATATAGCTCGTGCGCTGCTTGCTGGGAAAATCAGCAACAGCCGCACGGTGCTCCAAAGGGCGTTCCGCGATCACGGCGACAAACCCGGCGCTGAGGCCCTGCGGGACGCCGCGCAACGGTTGCGCTTTTCCTTGGATCAACTCCAGGTTTCCACCTCCCTGGATGTCTTGCGAGGCATCGAAGGCGACGCGGCCGGAACGTATTTCAGTGTATTCAATTTCTTGATCACCTCGCAAAAAGAGGGGTTTTCGTTCCAGGATCGCAGCCGCCGCCCGCCGTTGGACAACGTCAATTGCCTGCTGTCATTCGCCTACACCCTGCTTATGCACGATGTCCGCAGCGCCTTGGAGTCCGTCGGCTTGGACCCCGCGGTCGGTTTTCTGCATCGGGATCGGCCAGGGCGAGCCAGCCTCGCCCTGGACATTATGGAGGAGTTTCGCTCCGTCGTCGCGGATCGGCTGGTGCTCTCCCAGATCAACCTCGGGGTCATCAAAAAGTCCGGATTCAACCAAGCCGAAACCGGCGGCGTATTGATGAAGGACGACACCCGCAAGGCGTTCCTCGTCGCCTACCAGAAACGCAAACAGGAAATGATCAACCATCCGTTCCTGAACGAAAAAGTGGAAATCGGCCTTTTGCCGTTCATCCAGGCCCTGCTTCTGGCTCGGCATATTCGCGGAGACCTGGACGGCTACCCGCCGTTCATCTGGAGGTGATGCAATTCCATGTTCGTCCTTGTCAGCTACGACGTGTCCACATCCGATCCCGGCGGTCCGGGACGTCTGCGCCGAGTGGCCAAAATTTGTAAGAACCATGGGCAGCGTGTTCAATTCTCTGTGTTCGAGTGCATTGTCGATCCTGCCCAGTGGACCAAGCTGAAACAGCAACTGCTCGACGAAATCAACCCGGAAAAGGACAGCCTGCGATTCTATTTTCTCGGTTCCAACTGGCGAAAACGGGTGGAGCACGCCGGAGCAAAAGAGCCTTTTGACCAGGAAGGCCCGTTGGTCATTTAGTGATTCGCGAACCTGAAGCTGCGGTAAAAATGACGGCAGGTTCGCGCGGAATACAATATTTTGATTTTTATTGATAAATATTCCTGTTTGATTTTTTTGACACTTCTTGCACGCTGCAAATTGGAGGTTCGCGATTATCTGGCTTTGAATCCTTGGGCGGCAAAGGAATGCAAGCCAACAGTCGCCCCCCGCGCGGGGGGCGTGGATTGAAACCTTCGTGTCGATAGCCCATGGTTCCAGTTCAGCAAGTCGCCCCCCGCGCGGGGGGCGTGGATTGAAACAGGAACAGCGCACGGTTGTCTAGTTCCGCAACCGGTCGCCCCCCGCGCGGGGGGCGTGGATTGAAACACCTCGCATCAGATGCTGATTGATCATGTCCAGGGGTCGCCCCCCGCGCGGGGGGCGTGGATTGAAACCCGGAGTGCCTAAGGAAAGCCCGCCTGTGCGGGCGTCGCCCCCCGCGCGGGGGGCGTGGATTGAAACTGCCTTCCTCGTTGGCCGCAGCCCGGAGCCGATTGTCGCCCCCCGCGCGGGGGGCGTGGATTGAAACATAATAAATTTGATTACTCACAATAGGAACGAATGTCGCCCCCCGCGCGGGGGGCGTGGATTGAAACATCGGGCTCCGAAATCGGCCCAAATTGCTTTACGTCGCCCCCCGCGCGGGGGGCGTGGATTGAAACCAGCCGTGCCCAGGTTGCTCCACATTTGCACCGTCGTCGCCCCCCGCGCGGGGGGCGTGGATTGAAACGCTTCGTAAGTTGATCTTGTTCTCAGCCTTTTCGCGTAAAGGTCAACACTGCCCAGGGCAGGTCGGTGAAGAGTTCGGCTGCGGTGAGTACGCCGTCCGTCGGCGATATGGAACGGTGGGTGAAGCGGTCTTGCCAGCGACCGTCCTTGCCGGCTTTGGGAAGGGTTGTGTTCAGGGCGATGGTTGTGGCCGACCAGGCTTCGCCGGTGGGAAATCCGCCGTCCGGTGGGCAAAGGTCCGCGACGAGGCGGGGCAGGGCTACGATGACCGCCTGTCGCCCATGGGTCCGATGGATACGGGCAAAGGCGAGGATGTTGTTCGCTCTGGTCCCGGAAATCTCCAGAGGGACGTAGTTCCCGTTCAGAAACAGCTCCGGATGGGCGCGGCGTAGCGTCAGCAGGCGCCATTGGACGTATTGCTTGATGCGCCCGTCGTGCCAGGTCCTCTGGAGCGACGCGACATAGTCTCTTTGATTTTCTCCGGCCTCCGCGGCTTGAAATTCCCGTAAACCATCCCATCTGTCCGTGAAGTTCACGGGACGGCGATTGTCCGGGTCCACCAGGGAGTCGTCCCAGAGTTCCGTGCCCTGGTAGGTGTCCGGCGCTCCGGGCATGGTCAGGCGCAGGATCGTCTGGGTCAGGGCGTTGCACGCACCGGGCACGGCCAGTTTGGTCACGAACTCCTGGACGTCGCGCAAAAACGGCGCGGCCGTCGGGCCCGGGTCCAGAACCTGGGTCGTGAAATCGGCCAGGGCCTGTTCGTATTCCTCGTCCGGGTTCAGCCAGGAGGTGCTGATCTTGGCTTCCCGGGCCGCCTTGATCATGTAGGCCCGCAGGCGGTCCTGCAACGCGGAAAGAGTCGTTGCTCCGGGAAGGTCCGGGCCGAGTCCTTCCGGAGGCCAGACACCGACCAGGGTCTGGTAGAACAGGTATTCGTCCCGGCTGGAGGGCAGAGGACCGAGGGCGGACTCGCGACGGGCCCGGCGGTTGAGGGTCTGCCAGCGTTCCACCCGTTCGGCCCAGGCCTTGGGCAGTTCCGAAAGCACCGCGATCCGGGACCGGACGTCTTCGCTGCGCTTGGTGTCGTGGGTGGCCGTGGTGACCATGGATCTGGGCCAGTCCGTTGCGCGGCGCTGCATCTGCTGATGGAAATCCCCCACCGTGCTGATCCGCCGGTCCGGCCCCATGCCCACCTCATTCATGGAGATCAGGGGCAAGACCCGGTAGAACGTGGTGTCCTCCATGCCCTTGGCCATGGCCGGTCCGGTGAACTGCTGGAATTTGCGGGCCAGGCGCAGGACGTCGGCCCGGGGGCGACCGTCGGCGCGTTTTTGCCAGGAGGCCTTGAGCAGGGATTCCAGCACGTCGAAGAGCCGGGGATGGCTCACGGCCCGTGCTCGCCGGGCCAGGCCCAGGGCCCAGTCCAGGTCCCGGACATCCTCCGCGGTGGGGCCTTTGGAGCCGACATAGGTCCGGTAGACCGGAAAACGGGACACGATCTCCCGCAGGGCCTGGCGGACTTCGCCCCGGGAAAAGTCCCGGGTCGCCGGATCGCGCTTGAGCAGGCGGGTGGTTTCCGTGGCCAGCACTTCCAGTTCCGAGGCCAGTTCCTGGTCCATGATCTGCCGTTTGGCCCGCACGCCCTCGGCATGGGCGTCCGCGCTTCCAGCGCCCTCGCGCATTTCGTACAGGGCGCGCAGCTCGGCCAAACCTCCGGAATCGATCTGCACGGCGTTGATTTCGCTCAGGGCGTCGTATCCCGTGGTTCCATGCACCGGCCAGCGGTTGCGCAGGGTTTCGTGCTCTTCCAGGATTTTTTCCACATAGACCGGAAAACGGCCGGGGACGAAGCCCAAACTTGCGGCCTGGGGCTTGAGCAGCTTTTGCAGCCGGTCCAGGTATCCGGCGGGATCATAGAGCCCGTCGATGTGGTCGATGCGCAGCCCGTGCACCTGCCCGGCGGCGACAAGTTCCCGGATCAGGCCGTGGGCCGCGGCAAAGACCTCGGGCTCCTCCACGCGCAATCCGGCCAGGTCGTTGATCTGGAAAAAGCGACGATAATTGATTTCGTATCCGGCCACCCGCCAGAACGCCGGGCGATAGTGCTGGCGTTCCAGCAGCTTGTGCAGTCGCTCCAAGCCCCGGCCGTCCGGGCTATCCGGGGCGAAGAGATGCTCGGCGTGTTCCAGGGCGCGGCGCAGGTCCGGCAGGTCCGTGGTCAACCGGGCCAGGGAGGCTTTGAAGGTCTCGCCCCGGGTCCGCAGGGCCTTGCGCCGGGTTCCGGAGCGGGGCGTGGTCCGCAGGCGCTTGGATTCGGTGAACGCGGCGCGGATTTCCGGGTGCGCGGCTGTTTCCTCTCCGGCATATTCCAGGCAGGGGGCCAGAATCCGGTGATAGGTGGACGGGCAGACGGGAAAGCGGTGCTCGTAGTACCAGACGCTGAAGGAGCCGGCCTGGGCGTCGAAGCGCAGGCGCAGTTCGCCGCGCTCCAGGACCGCGCCGTAAAGGTCGCCCAGCACGGGCAGCAGGACCTGATCGTGGATGCCCTGGGTCTGGGGAAACCATTCGATGTCGAAAAAATGGATGTAGCGACTGCTGCGCCCCCATTCCAACACGTCCAGCCACCACTGATTGTCGCTGCGTCCGATGCCCATGTGGTTGGGCACGATGTCCATGACCAGCCCCATTTCGGCTTCCAACAAGGCCGCGCTGAGGGCGTCGAAGCCCTTCCGTCCGCCGAGTTCCGGATTCAGGGACTGGTGGTCCACGATGTCGTAGCCGTGGGTGGAGCCGGGCCGGGCGGCCAGGACCGGAGACGTATAGACGTGGCTCACGCCCATGTCCCGCAAATAGGGCACGATTTCCAGGGCGTCGGCAAAGGTGAAGCCGGCGTGGAATTGCAGCCGGTAGAAGGATGTGGGGGCGTAGAGCGGATTCATGGGGTGATCCTGTCCTGTTTGGGCTGGTACAGCGTCATTTCCTCCATGGCTCACCCAGCCTCCGCCACTAGGCGCAGCAAACGCAGCGAGCGCCCTCCCAGGGTCAGTTTTACGCCCGGCGAGTGGGGGCCGACGTCGCCTTCGGGCTGGCCGTCCTCGGACACGGTGTCCATCAGGGACTCCCAGGCTCCGCTGTCTCCATTGGGCAGTACGAAGGCCACGTCTTCATGGCTGGCGTTGACCAGGAGCAGGAAGGTGTCGTCCGGTTCCTGCTCCCCGGTTTCCGTGAGGTGGACGATGCCGGCTTCGCCGCTCAGACGGATGGCCAGGGAGCGGGCCTCGTGGTCGTGCCAGTCGTTCCGGATCATCTCGCGGCCGTCGGGATGCAGCCAGATTACGTCCTTGACCCGCGTACCTGGGATGATGTCTCCGTGGAAGAAGCGGTTGCGGTGAAAGACGATGTGCTGGTGGCGCAGGGCGAGCAGCCGGGTGACGAAGTCGATCTGGGCCCGGCCGGCTTCGTCGATGGCCGTCCAATCCAGCCAACTGATTTCGTTGTCCTGGCAGTAGGCGTTGTTGTTGCCCTGCTGGGTGCGGGCGAATTCGTCCCCGGCGGTGAGCATGGGCGTTCCCTGGGACAAGAGCAGGGTGGCCAGGAAGTTGCGCATCTGGCGACGACGCAGGGCCAGGATTTCCGGGTCGTCCGTCTCGCCTTCCACGCCGCAGTTCCAGGAATTGTTGCTGTCCGAGCCGTCCCGGCCGTCCTCGCCGTTGGCCTCGTTGTGCTTGTGGTTGTAGCTGACCAGGTCGTGCAGGGTGAAGCCGTCGTGGGCCGTGATGAAGTTCACGCTGGCCCAGGTTCGTCGGCCGCGGCGGTTGAAGATGTCCGCGGAGCCCGAGAAGCGTCCCGCAAACTCGGGCAGCAGCCCCTCGTCCCCTTTCCAGAATTTGCGCATGGCATCCCGGTATTGGTCGTTCCACTCGGCCCAGCCGGGTGGGAAGTTGCCCACCTGATATCCGCCCAGGCCGGTATCCCAGGGCTCGGCGATCAGTTTGACCTGGCCCAGGACCGGATCCTGGGCCACGGCGTCCAGGAAACTGGCGTGCTCGTCGTAGGGGCCCTCCACCCGGGCCAGGGTGGTGGCCAGGTCGAAACGAAAGCCGTCCACGCCCATCACCTGGACCCAGTAACGCAGCGAATCCATGACCATGGACAGGACCTTGGGATGGCGCAGTTCCAGAGCGTTTCCCGTGCCCGTAAAGTCGTTGTAGAACCGCGGCTGGTCGCCCATCAGATAGTAGTAGGAGTAATTGTCGATGCCCCGGAAGGAGAGGGTCGGTCCAAGATGATTGCCTTCGGCGGTGTGATTGTAGACCACGTCCAGGATCACCTCGATACCGGCGTCGTGCATTTTTTGAACAAAGCTCTTAAAGGATGAAAGATCGTTTCTGGGGCGGAGGTAGTCCGGGTTGGGCGCGAAATAGGCGATGGAGTTGTAGCCCCAGTAGTTGCTCAGGTCGCGATCAATCAGGTGACGGTCCTGCAAAAAGGCGTGGATGGGCAGCAGCTCGATGGCCGTGACGCCGAGGTTCTTGAGATGGTCGACCACCGGCTGGGAAGCCAGGCCCTCGAAGGTCCCCCGGAACTCCTCGGGCACCTCGGGATGGAGGATGGTGTAGCCCCGGACGTGCATTTCATAGATCACGGTTTCGTGCCAGGGCCGAAAGTCCATGGGCCGGCCCCAGGTGAAGGCCGGGTCCACCACCTGGCACTTGGGCATGAAGGGCGCGGAATCCCGTTCGTCAAAGGACAGGTCTTCGTCCGGATGGCCCACTGTGTAGCCGAACAATGCGTCGTCCCATTTCAGATTCCCGACCAGGACCTTGGCGTAGGGGTCCAGCAACAGCTTGTTGGGATTGAAACGGTGTCCCGCCAAGGGCTCGTAGGGGCCGTGGACGCGGTAGCCGTATAGCTGTCCGGGCCGGGCGTCCGGCAGATAGCCGTGCCAGACTTCATGGGTATGTTCCGGCAGGGTTATCCGGGCGGTCTCCGTAACGCCGTCCCCGTCGAAGAGACACAGCTCGACCTTTTCGGCATGGGCCGAGAACAGGGCAAAATTTACACCCGACCCGTCCCAGGTGGCCCCCAGAGGATTGGGCGAACCGGGCCAGACCCGGGGGCCGTTGGGTTTTGAGGGCGTGCCGTTCAAGGCTGTTTCAGCCGCGTTCATGGTGTTGCTCCTGAAGAAGATTGTCAAAAATGGCTGATGGATGGCGACGGTTCTTGAAGCCGGGCCAACGAGAGGCTTCCACGTTGCATGACGGGGAAAGAGGATGGCCCGAGACGAGCCGTTACGGGCCGAAGCCGATTCGTCGCCCCAAAGCCGAACAGTCGTGAATGTATTGATTTGTTCACTCTTTTCGATTCCAGTCCTCCCAGAATAAGCCCATTGTCCGGTTCTTGCAAATGCGGAAAGTCGTGCCCCTGCTGGTACATGACACGTTCTTTTTCGGAAAGCGGTCGTCGCCTTTCAGACTGAGCGGCGTGGTTCTCGAGCAGTCTGGACCAGGGCGCGGAACAGGCGTTGTTGGCGGCGGTGGTGGGGGAGGTATTCGGGGTG
The DNA here is from genome assembly GCF_900182865.1 of Desulfonatronum zhilinae. Classification (NCBI taxonomy): domain Bacteria; kingdom Pseudomonadati; phylum Thermodesulfobacteriota; class Desulfovibrionia; order Desulfovibrionales; family Desulfonatronaceae; genus Desulfonatronum; species Desulfonatronum zhilinae. The sequence continues at coordinate 20,785 of NZ_FXUJ01000011.1, read as the reverse complement.
CCATTGGACACCGAGGACGAAGGTTTTGCTCGTGGCTTCCACGGCCTGGATCACGCCGTTGGGCTCCCGGGCCGTGACGCGCACGGTCTGGCCGAGTTGGTCCACGGCCTGGTCGTGCAGCGCGTTGATGCCGCAGGTCGCGCAGCCGAGGATGCCGGCCAGGCGGGAGTCCGGCTCAACATGAATGGTCTTGCGGGGCAGCAGGCTGCGGATGTTGGGGGATTCCTGGTAAAAGCCGGTCAGGTGCTGGTGCAGGGTGCCGCCCAGGGTCACGTTGATCAGCTGCGCGCCGCGGCAGATGCCCAGGATGGGCAGGTCGCGTTCCAGGGCCGCGCGGAGCAGGTTCTGCTCCGGTTCGTCGCGGTCCGTGTTCCGGCCGGGGTTGCGGGTGGTCAGGATTCTCCGGATCAGGAGCATCAGGGGAAAGGCCAGCAAGGCCAGGCCGCGTCGAAACCAGCCCGTTTCTCCCCGAGTGATTTCCTCGGCCATTATTTCGGGAGGCCTCGTCGGCTCCGCGCCATATAAATCCGGTGCCACGTCCGCGCCGCCGCCGATGATCAGGCCGTCCAGTTCCTGAACGTGGCGGGGGCGCTGGGGCGTGATCCGCACCGCGCGGCCTCCGGCCCGCCAAACCGCCAAGCGGGTGAACCACCAGGCGGCCAGGCCGCCGTGGTCCGGCCCGGTGACGCCGATCACCGGCCTTTTCCAATTCATCGCTTCAGCCACGTTCCCAGCATTTCCATCCATTCGTCCACCATCCGGCCCACGACTTCTCCGGGTTTTTCCAGGTAGGCCCGGGCGTGCTCCCGCAAGCGGTCCTTGTCCGCGGCCAGTTTTTCCACCATGATCCAGTCGTTCCACGGCTTGGCCAGGGACCAGTCCGGTTCGTCGATCTGGGAGTTGGGCAGACGGTAGTGGAACGTGGGCCTGGGCTTGATCAGGTGGGTCTCCACCGGCGCCCTCATGACCATATCCCGTTCCAGGTGCGCGAACAGCGGGAGCATGTCCAGGGGGCGGTTGCGGGTGGGGTTGTGCAGGAGGTAGTCGCGGATCAGGCCCGTGAGGTCCGGCGTGTACGCCTCGTCCAGAAGCAGCCGGACGTATCCGCCGGGGAAGGCGCGGATGTACGGCGAGATCTTGCGGGAGACGTCCACGACGCCTCGCTCGGTCAGTCGGTCGTGGAGCAGCACGTAGGCGCGCAGGACGTCCCGCAGGTAAGCCGCGTCCAGATCTGCGACCTCCACGTTGAACTGGGCACCGAAGGCGTAGACCAGGGCCGCGCGGGTGCCTTTGGCTCCGTCCCGGCGCAGCCTGTCCCGCAAGGCGTCCATGTCCTCCAGGGCCGTGATCGGAATCGGCGGGGCCACCACTTCGCTGGGCACGACGTTGGCCGCCAGGCGAGCCAGTATGGCGTCGAAGGCCCGTTGGTCGTCCATGGCGTCCAGGTCGATGCCGACCTGGGCCAGATAGGGGCGGTATTCGTGATTCTTGAGCAGGCTGGCGTCCAGTTCCACGGCGAACGTTCCGTGGCGCGTCTCCAGGACGTGGATTTCAAAAGGACTTTTGGAATCAATGTGGCCGCCGAACAGGTCCTTGACCGCCTGGGCCATGACCGGCAGCTCCAGTCCGGCCATTTCCATCTCCACGCCCACGCGACGGACCTCTCCATCAGGGGTGCGTGTCTGGTCGGGCAGGATGAGTCGAGGCATATGCGCTCCGGTGTGTTGTCGGGAATGGCGTTTGGCCGGGGTGGCAGGCCCTGGAAGACCCGTGTGAAAGCGTGTAGACGGATCCGAGCGTAACGGCGCGGGCCGGGCAAGTCAAAATCGAGGCTCGGCAACGACGCCCACGTTTTTCGACAACGGCTGCGCCATCGGCAACTTTGCCGTCATCATCATCCCCCGCCCTCATGACCACCTTCATATGGATTGGAATCCTGATTTGTCTGACCCAGTCGGCCATGCTCTCCGGGCTGAATCTGGCCTATTTTTCCGTGAGCAAGCTTCATCTGGAGATGGAGTCCTCCCGGGGCAACGTGCATGCCCGGCGGGTGCTGACCCTGCGTCGGGACGCCAACTTGCTGTTGGTGACCATCCTCTGGTCCAACGTGGGAGTGAACGTCCTGTTAGCCCTGCTGTCCGGGTCCGTGCTCGCCGGAGTGGCCGCGTTTTTGTTTTCCACCGTGCTGATCACCATTTGCGGGGAGATCATGCCCCAGGCCTATTTTTCCCGGAACGCGCTGCGGATGGGGGCCCTGCTGGCCCCGGTGATCCGGATTTACCAGATCGTCCTCTACCCAGTGACCAAGCCCACGGCCGTGCTTCTGGACAAATGGCTGGGCCCCGAGGGGATCGGTTTCTTTCGGGAACGGGACCTGCGGGAACTGATCAAAATGCATATGGAGTCGCCTTCCACGGAGATCGACAAGGTGGAGGGCAAGGGCAGCCTGAACTTCCTGGCCCTGGACGACCTGCCCGTGGCCGCGGAGGGCGAGAGCGCGGACCCGCGAAGCATCCTGACCATGAAGTTCGAGCAGGACAGACCCGTCTTTCCCCTTATCAGGCCGTCCAGCACGGACCCGTTTCTCAATCTCGTGCAAAGCTCCGGAAAAACCTGGGTGATCCTCGTGGACCAGGAGGGAGAGCCGCGCTACGCCGTGAACGTGGCCTCCTTTTTGCGGGAGGCCTTTTTCGATCCGGACAATTTCAACCCCATGGCCCACTGCCACCGGCCGATCATCGTCCGCGACCCCATGACCAGCCTGGGGGCCGTGATTCCACGCCTGAAGGTCCTGCCGGAACGAACGGACGACGACGTAATCGACAACGACATCATCCTCTATTGGGGCGAGGAAAAGCACGTGATCACCGGCTCGGACATTCTCGGTCGGCTGCTGCGGGGGATCGTCCGGGAGGAGTCGAAGGTGGTGCAAGGGTAAAAGACGCGGGTACAGGGGGCGGTACCGCGGGAAGCGTTCGGTCTCCGGCGCAAAAAAAATGCGGGGATGAAACACCCCGCATTCTTTTATCAACTTCGTACGCTTTCGGTGCGGCTATTCTTTAGTTTTCCTGGAGCAATCGCAAGAAGGGGCTGGAAGGCGTCAGGATGACCTGGGTGTTTTCACCTATGGTCTTTTTATAGGCTTCCAGGGTGCGCAGGTACTCGTAGAAATCAGGGGCCTGATTCAGGGCTTCCCCGAAAACCTTGATGGCTTGGGCGTCGCCTTCACCACGAAGGTGCTGGGAAGTACGGTTGGCCTGGGCAATAAGGACGACCCGCTCCCGGTCGGCCAGAGAGCGGATGTTGGCCGCGGTTTCCTCGCCCTCGGCGCGGTAGGTCTTGGCCTCTCGTTCGCGTTCGGCGATCATTCGGTTGAACACCGCCCGTTGGGTTTCCGCCGGCAGGTCCGTGCGCTTGATCCGCACGTCAATGACCTCAATACCATATTCCTGGATCAACTCGTTGCTCTTGATGGTCAGCTCTTCCATGATCTGAGAACGTTTGGTGGTGACCACCTCGGTCAGGGTGTGCTGACCGAGCAGGACACGCAGTTCGGCGTAGACGACGTCATCCAGCCGGGCCTGGCCCATGGGCAGGGTGCGCAGGGTGGTGTAGAATCGCAAGGGATCGATGATCCGCCACTTGGTGTAGTTGTCCACCATCATGTTCTTTTTGTCCCTGGTCAGGATTTCCGCCGGGCGGGAATCATAATCCAGGATTCGGGAGTCGAAGAAAAGGACGTTTTGGACAAAGGGCAGTTTGAAGTGCAGCCCTGGTTCCTTGGTCTCACTCACGGGCTTTCCAAGCTGGAGCACGATAGCCCGTTCCGTTTCGTCTACGATGTAAGCACTTTGTGTGACCACCAGAAAGCCGATGAACAGGGCGACCAAAATCACCGGAAGGGTCAATGTGGGAGTTTTCATTGTGCTCGACCTCCTCGTACGGACGGCGCGGTTCCGGCTTGGGCCGGTTGTCTGGCCTGTTGCGAGGCGGCTTCCGGAGCGTCAAGCCGTTGCGCCCCGGGGGTCATGGCGCCGAGCGGTAGGTAAGGAAGTACTTGGCTCAGCGCGTTGTCCGAGATGAAGGTCTTCATAAGTTCGGGATTGCTTAAAACCTCTTCCATGGTTTCGAGATAGAGTCGGGTCCTGGTGACATCCGGGGCTTGATTGTATTCCGCGAGCATGGACAGGAAGCGTTGGGCCTCACCTTCCGCCCGTCGAACCACGGCTTCCTTGTGGGCTTCAGCCTGGTTGATGATCACGGCGGCTTCACCTCGGGCACGAGGGACGATGTCGTTGCGGTAGGCTTCGGCCTGGTTCTGGATGCGGACGGCGTCTTCCCTGGCGCGGACAACGTCGCGGAAGGAATCGATGACCGGTTCCGGCGGTTGGACGTCCTGGAGCTGGACGGCTAATATCTGGATTCCGGACTCGTAGCGGTCCATGATATTTTGCATCAAAGCCCGAGTTTCGTCCTGAATGGCCGGTTTGCCGTCAGTCAGGGCGGCATCCAGCTTATTGTAGCCGATGACCTCGCGCATGGCCGCCTCCGCGGCGCTTTTCACCGATGCGTCGGGCATTTGGATATTGAACAGGAATTTGACCGGATCATTGAGTTGATATTGGACGATGAATTGAACGTCCACGATGTTTTCATCACCGGTGAGCATGTGCGACTCTTCCGGGACGATCCGGTACTGAGGCTCCCCGCCCATTGCCGAAGGAGCCTGAATGGTGCGGTAGCCGATTTCAAAGCGCCGGACCTGCGTCACCTTGGGAGTCTGCACGGACTCGAAGGGGAAGGGGATGCGGAAGTGCGGCCCTGGATCGGTTATGCGGTTATAGGCACCGAATCGTTGGACGACACCCACTTCGTCGGGATTGACGATGTAGATCCCCGAGGCAAGCCACAGCAGAAGAAGCACTAACACGACGATCTTGCCGCCACCGGGCAGCTTGATGTTCTTCAGCTTGTTCAACTGCTCGTTGAGTTGCGCGAGATCCGGGGCCCCGGGAGGCCCGTTCCTTTTCCGTTTGTCTTGGAGTTTGTCCCAGTCCCAGTTCATGGTTGTCAACCTAAAGCAACCCTGATTTGAGGTCAAGGCGAGGTTTTTGAGGACCAAGTGGTCAAAGGCTCAGGCTGTCCGGACTTGGCTTGAAGCGAAAATCCGCCTAAAGGTCATTTGCTCCGGCAGTAATCCGTTGAACCGTGAACCATTGAACTTTTCCGAGGAGCTGAGGTGATGCTGATCAAACGGGAAATATTTCGAGCCTACGACATCCGTGGTGTCGTGGATCGTGATTTCGACGAGGCGTGGGTGGAAGTGTTGGGAAAGGCGTGCGGGACGTTTTTCCTCAGGAGAGGCCAGCATCAGGCCGTTGTCGGTCACGATTGCCGACACAGCTCTCCCGGTTATCAAACCGCGATGATTAAAGGACTCCTGTCTACGGGCGTGGACGTGCTGTTTATCAACATGGTTCCCACGCCGCTGTTTTACTACGCGGTAAAGAAGTTCAACCGCCAGGCAGGGGTGATGATCACGGCCAGCCATAATCCGCCTGAATTCAACGGGTTCAAAGTCTGGTCCGGAGCGGGAACGATTCATTCCGAGGATGTCCGGGAAGTTTATGAAATCATGGCTCGCGGCGAGTTCAGCTCCGGGCAGGGGATCGCTTCCGAGCATGATGTGGTTCCGGCGTACCTGGAGGAACTTTCCGCCCAGGTCCAACTCCCAGCCCCGGTCCGGGTCGTCGTGGACGGAGGCAACGGGGCCGGTGGGGAGATTTGCGCCGAACTGCTGCGCCGGATCGGCGCGGACGTGGTGGAATTGTACTGCGAGCCGGACGGGAATTTTCCGAATCATCATCCGGACCCGACCCGTGACGAAAACAACGATGATCTCAGGGCCAAGGTTCTGGAAGTCGGGGCCCAGGCGGGCATCGGGCTGGACGGTGACGCGGACCGGATCGGGGCCTTGGACGAACAGGGCCGGATGATTTACGGCGACCGTCTCCTGGCCGTCTTTGCCCGTCACGTGCTCCAGGATCGGCCCGGGGCTACCGTGATCGGCGAGGTAAAATGCTCGCACCTGATGTTTCAGGACATCGCCGATCATGGCGGCAAGCCGATTATGGGACAGACCGGCCATTCTCTGATCAAAGCCAAGATGCAGGAAACCGGGGCGGCTCTGGCCGGAGAGATGAGCGGGCATATGTTTTTCGCGGACAGATATTACGGGTTCGACGACGCGTTGTACGCCGCGATGCGTCTGGTGGAGATCATCGGCCAAAATCCGGCCAAGCCGCTGAGCACCTATCTCGATGAATGGCCGCCCATCTTCTCCACTCCTGAAATCCGTATGGATTGTCCCGAAGAAATCAAGTTTCAAATCGTGGAGCGGGCCCAGGCCTTTTTCCGGGATCGTTTCGACGTGGTGGACGTGGACGGCGCGCGCATCGTATTTCCCGACGGCTGGGGGCTGCTGCGCGCTTCCAACACCCAACCCATCCTGGTCTTGCGTTTCGAGGCTGAATCCGAGGCTCGCTTGAAGGAAATCCGCGCTCTGGTGGAAGAGCCCCTGGAGCGATGGATCGCCGAGTTGGGCGGGTGAGGCCAGCGTGAGCCGCTTGGGTTCACTGCTTCTTGAACTTCAAGATTTCAGCCGCGAGGTCCTGAGATGCCGTTCGGAGTAAAACGAAATGCCGCGCCCTGGGAGGGGCTGTTGCGGGCTTTAGGCATGATCTTCGTGTTCATGGGCGTGATCTGGCTGTTCTGGAACCACAACCAGCGCACCATTGAGATGCTGGATGCACATCAAGTGGTCGTGGATCACGGCGGCATGCTGACCGATGCGCAAAAACAATCCGTTCGCGATTTGTCTCGGGCCCTGAAATCGTCATTCGGGCTGGATTTGCGGCTGGTGGTGTCCGCGGACGGGTTGACGCCGCCGTCGGTGGACGCCAAGACCATCCATATCGGCCTTGATCCCGAAGGCGAGACCTTTCAGGTGGTCTTGCCGCCCATTGTGGAACGAGCTCTGGGGCAGGGGTTTACCAGGTACTTGCGCGAGGAGCATTTCGTCCCATACTGGGCGAGCGGCAATTGGCAACGCGGGCTGGGAGAGGCGCTGAGCTTGATTTGGAACGCCCTGAACAGCCCGGAGGACGAATTGGGCGAATATCATCATGGCGCGGACGATCGCCCTCAGGGGAGCGGTTCGTACCGGGGCGTCGTGCGCGACGAGACCCTTCAATGAGTGAGGATAAAGTGACGAGAATATATACCGACGGCGCGTGCCTGGGAAATCCCGGACCGGGAGGATGGGGCGCGGTGGTGCTCGCTGACCGGGAACGCCGGGAGTTGTCGGGCGGCTACGGATTGACCACCAACAACCGGATGGAGATGCTGGCCGTGATTGAGGCCTTGAGCCTTCTGCGGGACCGGTCGGTGGTGGAACTCTATACGGATTCCAAATACATTCATGACGCCGTTGAAAAAGGGTGGTTGGCCAAGTGGAAACGCAACGGCTGGCGGACCGCGGACAAGAAGGCGGTCAAGAACCAGGACCTTTGGCTGCGTATGGATGCCTTGCTTCAGACGCATGACGTAAGTTTTCACTGGGTTCGCGGCCATTCTGGAAACCCGGAAAACGAGTGTTGCGATAGACTGGCCAGTGCCGCCGCGCAAGGGAAAAATCTGTCCAAGGACGCCGGGTACGTACGATAGCGTCGCGGCGCTGGGCAACAAAAAAGGCGTCCCGGTTCGGGACGCCTTTTTTGCGTGATTCGGTTCGGAAAACTATTTCAATCCGAGTTGTTCCTTGATGTAGGGGATGTCCACGTTGTTGCTGACCACCTGGGCGCCTTGCTGGATCTTGACCAAGTCGCGCAGTTTCAGGCGGGAGAGAATGGCGTCCATCTTCTTGGACATGGTGAAGGTGTCGTCGCGGACGATGATGATCGGGATTCCCTTGACCTCGGCCCGGGTCAGGATGATATCGTTGGGATAGATGTTTCCGGTCAGGATCAGACACGGGCATTCCCCTTCCAGGGCCACCAACTGAACGTCGGAGCGGTCGCCGCCCATGATGATGGCGGTGTTTTTGTTCTTGCGGAAGTGGGTCATGAAGTTTTCGACCTGCATACTGCCGATCAGGAAATTCTCCACGACGCGGTCGGCCTTGTCCTTGGCCGTGACCACTCGTCCACCGAGCCGTTGGGCCAGTTCGCCCACCTGGACCGCGCCGAGCAGCGGATCCCGGGGCAAAATGCCGAGGACCTTCACTCCGCTGCGCTCCAGGAAAGGCGTCAGCCGGTTTTTGACCTCGTCCATGTAGTCCGCGGGAATGTCGTTGAGAATCGTTCCGATAAATTGATCGCCCAGGGCGTCCTTGAGCACCACCAGGTAGTCGTAGTTCAGTTCCTTGGAGCAGCGGTCGATGACGATGGATTTGATGCCCAGGGTGCGTACGACTTCCACGGCGTCCACGTTGCAGTATTTGCCGGAATACATGCTCCCGGAGCCGGCGACGATGGTTACGTCCTTGCCCTTGCTGACGGCTTCGTAGCTGCGTTTGATGTCGCCCATCAGGTCGTGGGTCAGGCCGCCGAAGGCCTTGGTCTTGAACTCCTCGGTGACCAGTACGGGGGTGACGACTTCGGGGTCTTCCTTCAGTCCCAGCACGTCCTGAACAAAGAACGCGTCTTCGTCTCCCATTTTGCCGTCTTTTTCCACGGGTACGGCGCCCACAGGCTTGATGTAGCCGACGTTCAGGCCGTCTTTTTGAAATTTGAGACCAAGCCCCATGGCTATCAGGTTTTTTCCTGAATAGCCTGACGTCGAGCCCACATAAATACCGACCATAGGATGCCTCCTTGCGTACGTTCGTAATCGTGTAGGAAGATGATGCCTAGCGTGAAATGCCGAAAGATGTTTTTAGATGTTCGGCGAAGAAGGCGTACACTACGCCTGCCCACGAGCAATCGCAATATTTTTCGAGAAAGTCTCCTTCAACCTAGATAAAAGGCGCGTTCTTCTCGACGAAAGGTTTTGAAAGGCTCAATGAGCGGGCTTGAGGTGCAAGAGGGTGACGCGGTTCGAAGCTCTTGACCGGGCATTTTTTTCCTTGATAGCGGGAGTCAGGAGTCAGGAGTCAGGAGTCAGGAGTCAGGAGTCAGAAGGCGGAAGACAGGCTCTGAGCTGAACGCTGAAAAGGGGGGCAAAGGAGGTCGGGTGCGTTGATGGAAAGAGACGGTTGGGATTGCGACATTTTTCATTCACGACTGAGAGGTGAAAATGGATGACATTGAGCAGGTGCAGGCGCGTATTCGGTATGCGTTTGGTGATGTCAAATTATTGAACGAGGCCCTGACGCACAGTTCTTATGCAAACGAGTCGCCCGGAAGAGGCCAGAGCAACGAGCGTCTGGAGTTTCTGGGGGACGCGGTTCTGGAGCTGTGCATTACCGAGGAATTGTATGTTCGCTATCCGGAGGCCAACGAGGGCCAGTTGACTACGTTCCGGGCCATGCTGGTGAATGAAGGTGTTTTAGCGGGGTTGAGCCGGAAGCTGAAGATCGACCGAGTCCTTTTGCTGGGGCGTGGTGAAGAGAACCAGGGAGGGCGACAGCGTCAATCGCTGCTCAGCGACGCCTTTGAGGCGCTTCTTGGAGCGATTTTTCTGGATGGGGGATATGCGGTGGCCAAGCAGTGGGCTCTGGAGCGGTTCGTCGGACTGTGGCCCAGGCAGATGGAATTGCCCGTGGAAAAGGATCACAAGACAAAGCTCCAGGAGTTGACCCAGCAACATTGCCGGGACCGTCCGGTATATGTTTTGGAGGGAAGTTCAGGGCCGGAGCACGAGCGAACGTTTCATATCCTGCTTAAATTGCCCACTGGCGAGGAGTTTCGGGATTCGGGCAGCAGCGTCAAAAAGGCCGAGCAGAATGCCGCCCGCCAAGCCATGGTATTCCTCAAACAAGGTGACCCCGTGTCATGAGCGTCACTTCAGCCCCCGAGACGCACGTCTCGGGGGCTGAAGTTTTTCAGGAGGTCAGCGATGTCAAGGGATTCCAATTCGCCGATGCGGCTCAAGCGGTTGCTCGTGGTTAGCCGCTGATGAGCTGCATGGCCATCCGAGGCAGGGAGTTGGCCTGGGCCAGCATGGCCACCGCCGCCTGGGTGATGATCTGATTGCGGACGAACTCGGTCATCTCCAGGGCCACGTCCGCGTCGGAAATCCGGGATTCCGCGGCCTGCAGGTTTTCGGCCTGGATGGACAGGTTGGTGATGGTGTTGGCCAGGCGATTCTGCAAGGCACCAAGACTGGCGCGAATATTGTCCTTGGAAAGGATGGCGTTTTCCAGGGCGTCCAGGGCAAGCTGAGCTCCTTCTTGGGTGGAGATGGAGTATCCAGCCCTTCCTTCAAGGGTGGAAGAGCTTTGAAAATCTCGGTTTGCCGCATTGCCGACCCCGAGAGCTGATGCCGTGGAATTACCGATGGCAATGTAGTAGTAGTCCTCGGCGCTGTTGTTGGATGGCCCGAAGTGGATTTTCAAAGGACCACTGGAAATGAGTCCTCGTCCGTTATGGGTGTCACCCCACTCCGCCGGGTTTCCGGAGCCTGTGGAAAGATTGCCGTTCAACAGATAAATTCCATTGAACTTCGTGGCATTGGCGATTCGGGTGATTTCCGAGGCCATGGCCTGATATTCCGAGTCGATGATCAGACGCTGGTCGGAGTTGTAGGTGCCGGTGGCCGCCTGGGTGGCCAGTTCCTTCATCCTGATCAGCTTCTCGTCGATGACGGCCAGGGCGCCGTCCGCGGTCTGGATCATGGAAATGGCGTCGTTGGCGTTGCGAATGCCTTGGCGCATGGAGGAAATCTCCGCTCGCATCAGTTCACGGATGGCCAGCCCGGCGGCGTCGTCCGCGGCGCTGTTGATGCGCAATCCCGAAGAAAGCCGCTCCGTGGACGTCCCGAGTCTGCCGTAGGCTGCGGACAGATTCCTGGCGGCGTTCTGTGCCATTAAATTGTTGTTGATTGTCAGAGACATAGCTGAACCTCCTAAAAGGGTGACATCGTGATGTCTAGCTTTTAGCAAGGGGAGTGCCAACTATGTTTAGTTGTTTTTTTTCTGAGTGTTATATTTTTATGTTGTGAGCTAAGAGCTCTTCTTGCGACATGTTTGCGCTAACGGTTTGTTTTTCTTGCCAGCGCTCATGATAAAGGTGGGAGTTGTAATTTTTACTGTTTTATTTTAGATTGTTAGGTTGTTTTTTGTGCTTCCGGCGGTTATCACTTCCTAGGGGTCTTCCCGTGTCATTGTCATGACAATAGGCTGAAAATCTTGCATGCCGGGAAGAACTCTCTTGATCCCATGTCGCTTTTGAGTCTTGTCGAGAGCCCGCTAAAGATTTTCGGGCAATGGCCGATAAGAAAGGTAAAGGGAAGATGGTGTTTTTGGCGCCCCGGTTGACTGGACAGCCTCTTTCCGACCTTTGAGGATATAATGTGAGGATACAGCCATGCGTGTGGATAATACTCTTGAGACTCGGTCATATGTGCCGGGCGACCTTGGCGTTGCACATGTGTTGAACGTGCCTGAAAGCGACAAGCTCGGCGCACTCAACCATGACAAGGGTCGCGATGAGCAGAAGGGCGATGATGCTCGCCGGAAAGGAAGAAGCGCCTTGATGGAGGCCATGGATGTGGCTGAAGAGCATCTGAAGGGAACCGGACTGAATGTTCGCCTGAAGGTCGCGGACAAGAGCGAGCGGCTTCAGGTGGAGGTGTTTGATCCGAAAACCAAGGAAGTCCTGCGGCGTTTTCCTCCGGATGAAATTATTCGGCTGGCCGAGTCCATTGAGGAAATGGCCGGCTTGATCGTGGACAGATCGCTTTAGGGCGTCCATTTGAAACTTGGTGCCGGTGAAGGCTCGAACGTCGATTTCGTGTTGCTTCGACCTTTCGGACTGGACGGTTCTTCCTTGTAGGGACTCCGGGAATAGGATAAGGAAAAATCCATGCCCGGAATCGACCTGCATACTCATTCAACGGCCTCGGACGGCACCCTGTCGCCCACGGAATTGATTCAGGCGGCAAAGAACGCTGATCTGGAAGCCATTGCCCTGACCGACCACGACACCACCGGCGGTCTCAAGGAGGCCGCCGCCGCGGCCGAAGCCGTGGGAGTGGAATTTATTCCCGGGTGCGAGTTGAGCGTGGTTTCCCAGAACGGCAACATGCATATCCTGGGCTACTGGATCCCCGTCGGACCCAGCAAGCTGAGCGAGACGTTGCGCTTTTTGCGGGACCGTCGGCATGAGCGCAACCATCTGATCATGGCCAAGCTTAAGGCCCTGGGCATGGATATTTCCTACGACGACGTTCTGGCCGTATCCGGCGGGGATGCCGTGGGCCGTCCGCACATTGCCCAGGTTATGCATGCCAAGGGCTACGTTCGAGAGCTGAGCGACGCCTTCAAGGACTACCTCGGCTCCGAGGGCAAAGCCTACGTTCCCAAGGAAAAACTTGGTCCCCGCCGGGCCATCGAACTCTTGAAATCCGTGGGCGCGACCGTGGTGCTGGCCCATCCGTTCCTGCTCGGGCTGAAGGGGGCGGATCTGCGCGGCGTGTTGAAGCAGCTCAAGGAATTTGGACTGGACGGCATTGAGGCCATCTATACGCTGCACCGGCCGGATCAGACACGGCTTTATCTCGATATTGCGCGGGACATGGACTTTCTGGTCACCGGCGGTTCCGACTTCCATGGCGCGGTCAAGCCGAATGTTCGGCTGGGCACTGGTTTCGGCGAGTTGTGTGTCCCCGCTTCCCTGCTGGCGACCATGAAGGAACACCGAGTCAAGCTGGGTCTGCCCGTTTAGCGGTCGTTCAGTTCCCGTCCTCTGTCCGGTCATCACCCCGTCTGCATTTGGGCACGGAAACTTTTTCCGGTACATTGTTCTTGCGGCTTCCTGACAATCCTTCCTCCTAGCATCCATGTCATCATCCCCGTTCCGTCCGGAACTGTTGGCCCCCGCGGGGAACCTCTCCAAGCTAAAGGTCGCGCTGCGTTACGGCGCGGACGCCGTTTACCTGGGCGGTCCGACCCTGAACCTCCGGGCCGGTGCCGGAGGCTTTGGCCAAGAGGTCTTGGCCCAGGCAGTGGAACTTGCCCGGATCGCAGACGTTCGGGTTTATTATTGTCTGAACGCTTTTCCTCTGGAGGCCGACCTGGATTCGGTCCGGAACACTCTGGAAATGCTTGGCTGTATGCCCCACGACAGCCGCGTTGACGGACTGATCGTGGCCGACCCCGGGGTTTTCGCCCTGGCCCGGAAGTTTTTGCCGGACATGCCCCTGCACGTCAGCACCCAGGCCAATACCGGCAACAGTGCGGCTGTAGGGTTCTGGCGGGATTTGGGGGCCAAGCGCGTCAATCTGGCCAGGGAGCTGACCCTGAAGGATATTCGCGGTGTACGGCGGGCCGTGTCCGAGAGAGCACCGGGCATGGAGCTGGAAATGTTCGTGCACGGAGCCATGTGTCTGGCCCTGTCCGGACGCTGCTCCCTCAGCGCCCACCTGAACGCCCGTTCGGCGAACAAGGGCGGCTGCACCCAGCCCTGCCGTTTCGCTTACAGGCCGCGCGCACTGGCTTTGACCGTGGAAGAGCAGCTTCGGCCCGGAGATGTCTTGTGGGAAGTGCTGGAGGGGGAGGACTTCACGGCTTTTTTCAGCCCCCGTGATCTGTGTCTGGTCAAATATTTGCCCTGGCTCCAACGCAACGGCGTCAATGCCCTGAAGATCGAGGGCCGGATGCGTTCCGCGGCGTATGTTGCGCTGACCTGCGACGTGTACCGTACGGCTTTGGAGGATTTGGGCCGAGGGAGTTATAGCCCGGACCGTTACCTGCGAGAACTCGGGGCCGCGTTGCACCGGCCCATGGATTCGGGCTTTTTCCTGCCCGGCGCTCCGGCCATGACGGCCAAGCGTTGGGAGTGCGGCGGCGACATGACCATGGTCGGACATTTGCTACGGCAGGATGGACCCGGACGCTGGACGACGCAGGTTCTGGATCGTTGGGAAGCGACCGGCCCCGTGGAACTGGTGCTGCCGGGCCTGCGCCGACCGGTGCTGCGGTCCGGAGAGTATGGTCTGGAGAATGAGCGGGGGGAAACGATGCGCTTGGCACATCCCGGACAACGGGTGGTGCTGCGCTGTGAGCATCCGGAATGCGGTTCGGATATCTTTCTGCGCCAGACCCAGAATCAACCCAGAAAACAGCCGCGATGACGTTTGAGCCTGCGGATTCGGACTTTATCAACACGCAGGTATAATGGTCGCGATCAACTTGTGGCCATCTGCTCCAGACCTGTTTTATTCAACAACTTGATGGTCCGGCCCTGAACCGCGATCAATCCGGTTTCCGACATTTTTTTCAGGGTCCGGGAAAGGGTTTCGGGAGTGGTGCCCAGCAAGGTGGCCAACTGGCCTTTGGTCACGTCCAACTCCACCTGGTCCGCGTGCGTCAGTTCCTCGCCGGCATGCAGCAGGTAGGCGGCCAGTCTGGCGGGACTTTCCTTGAGGGACAAACTTTCCACCAGCTTGGTCAACTGTCGCAGCCGCCTGGACAGATCGGCCAGCATGATCATGGCCAGGTTCGGGTCGTTGGCCAGGAGGCGGCGGATGGCCCGTCTCGGGAAAAAAAGCGTGCGGGTTTCCCGCAGAGCGTCCGCGTTGGCCGGGTAGGCGCCGCCGGAATAGACCGGCACTTCGGCAAAAATTTCACCCGGTCCGACAAAGTGGAGCACCTGCTCCTTGCCCTCGAAGGACATTTTATAGATCTTCACCTGTCCGGAAACGACGAGAAAAAAGCCCGCGGCGTCATCGCCTTCCGAAAAGATCAGATCACCGGGACGATAGGTTATGGGCTCGGCAATTCTGGCCAAAGCCTGAATCTGGCTCTCGGGAAGTCCTTGGAAAACCGGGCTTTGGCTGAGCAATGAGGCGGTGTCGTCAGGCATGGCGCTTATCCCCTTGATGTTCATGAAGCCGACTGTTCCGCGCCGACGAAGCGGACTCCGTATTTTTTCAGAAAGCGGATTGGATTGTAGGAGAGTTTGGCTTTGCGCAGGCCCTCGTCGTCCAGGTCCTGCTCCCTGTTGACATATTCGAATCCGCTCGCCGCGTCGGCCAGGAACAGGTTGTTGATGGCCTGGTAGACGCCCTTGAACCTCGTATTGCCCTTTTCGAAGTGAATGACCACGGTGTCGGCGGTCAACGCTTCGGCTACGGTATACGCGACGATCTCGCCTTCCACCTCCAAAGCCCCGCCCATTAGTCCCGGAATCCGGTCCCACTCCTTGAGCACGCGCTCGATGGCCGTGTTTTCGGCTTCCAAAGCGTCGGAATCGACGCATTCCTTCCAGGTGCACCAGTTGGACTGCATCTCCAGCACCCGTTCCACGCAGTCCATGTCCAGGGGATGGTAGACGGCTCGGTAGTTGCGCTG
Organism: Desulfonatronum zhilinae; assembly: GCF_900182865.1. Classification (NCBI taxonomy): domain Bacteria; kingdom Pseudomonadati; phylum Thermodesulfobacteriota; class Desulfovibrionia; order Desulfovibrionales; family Desulfonatronaceae; genus Desulfonatronum; species Desulfonatronum zhilinae. Next base: position 5,274 of record NZ_FXUJ01000011.1, on the reverse strand, counting down.
AAACTGGTGGAGCAGATTTTTTTTCTTGTGAAAGCGATTGCCCTTGAGCTCAATCAGTTCCGGGATGGAATAGACATAGTCCCACTGCCCTCGTGCCTCGCTCGAAATCATCTTTTCATCGAACGTCTTGCGCCATATTTCCGTCAGTTCCTCGGGAACGCGATGAAAAGAGGCGTTGGCCAGACGCGGCCAGAGGGCGGCCCAGTCCACGTCGTTCCAGGGTCCCACGGGGGCCCAGAGCAACGGCTCCGGGTTTTGTTGGCGCAGCCAGACGAGATTTTCGTCAAACCACCATTCCAGGCCGTATTCCTCGGCCCATCCGAAAATATTGGCAAAACTGAGGTCCGACGTTTTTTGCGGACAGCGGTCCAGGAGAGCCAGGTAGCGCTCCTGGGCTTGCAATGTGATCTGCTGAAATTCAAGCGGCATGGTGGACTCGGGTTTTTGTTTCGTCATGAGCATGTTGGCGGTTATGGTTTGGAGCGGTCGGCTGAAAGAGCGATAACGTCGAAGTTGGGCGCGTTGCGGTTTCGCGTGTCAGGGTGTCCATTCCTGGGGCCGGATATCCGTGCCGAGGGTGGCGACCAGAGCGGCGACCACCAGGCGATGGATTGTCCGGGCCGCTTCGGGAGCGATTGTTTCCAGTTCCAGAAACGCCTTCGGGGTAAGCAGAGCGATTTGTGCGGCGGACTCGGCTTGGTAGCCGTGGGGAGAACGCCAGGGGCCGTAGGCGGCGGGTTCGCTGAAAAAGGTGCCCGGTCCCAGAGTCCGCAACGTGCTGCTGCTTCCCGAAGCGTCCGTAATTCGCTCCAGGACCGCGCCTTGGCGCACGAACATCATTCCCGGACCAAGATCGCCTTGGTTGAGGAGCGTTTGGCCCGGCGCGAAGTTTCGAGATTCGAGGTATGGGCCGATCGTGTCGAGCAGGTTTTCGATTCGTTCCTGACGGTCCAATTCAGACAACAGATCGTCCGCCACGGTGTCGAAGAGTTCGTCCCGGTCGCGCTTGGCCTGATCCGATTGTTCGGTCATGGCGGCGTGAGCGGAGTGGATGATGTCGTCCTCGCACCATTCCAACGCCGCGTTGGCGTCGGGAAAGATTCTGTATGACCGGGTCAGTTCCTCCCCGCCGATTTGCCTGAGCAGGTCCGTGAACAGGTCCGGCGGGGCGGCGAGAAGGAAGGCGACGTTCCGGGAGGACATTCGTTGAGCCAAGCGGACGAAATTGTTGACAGCGGAGACGTCGAACCCGGAAACATCCCGGAAATCAACGAGAATGGAGTGCGTGGCGTCATCGTGCAATGCTTGCATGACGGACGTGGTCAAGGAGTTTACCGAGCCGAAAAAGAGAAAACCGTTGAGTTTGAACAGGCGAGCGCCGTGCCCATGAACGCTCAACAGGTGCTGGTGAGGAATCGGCCGGGACTTGCGGCTGCGGGTCCGGGCGACCGTGGAGTCGGCCGTGATGGCCGGGATGCGGCTGATTTTTGCCGTGAACAGGGCCACCGTGGCCAAAAGGCCCAGCAAGACGCCATGGAGGTAGCCGAAAACGCCGATGGACGCGAAGACGGCGAGCACCACGGCGTAGTCCGCCCGCGGCATCCGCTTTCGGGTATCCACGATCCAGTCGGATATAAAGAACAATCCGATCAGGAGCAGGAAGCCGCCCAGAAGAGCTTTGGGAAAAATGGTCAGGACCTGCCCGCCGAAGAGCAGCGTCCCGGTCAGGACCAGCGCTGCGGTCAGTCCGACGATGCGTGTATCCGCGCCGGTTTTGAAACCGAGCATGGACAGGCTTAACGCGCTGTACCCGGCATGGGATCCCGTCAGGGCGGCCAGGGCGTTGCCCCCGCTGCTGACCAGCAGCTCCCGATTCAGGTCTAGATCGCGACGGGCGGCCAACTCGATGCCTCCGGTGTTCAACAACAGACCGAGTAAGGCGATGAACGGGATGACGGCCAAGGTGGGAATTTCCCGGACAAGCGCGGCCCACTGGACATGTTGCAGATCCATCGGGGCGAATGGAGGCCAGATATTGGTCGAGGAGAAGGACGCGAACAACAGTCCGAGTTCCCGGGCTTGGGCCATGTCCAGGCCGAGGAGCGGGAGGGCCGCATGGTAGAGAACCAAGGCGACGACCATGGAGCCGGGGAGGATCAGAAAGTGAGACCAGCGGCGCAGGCCAAAGAACAGCAGCCCGGCGTAGACGATCCCAGGCGTCCAGAACGGGAGGATGTCTCGGGACAACAAGGACGGCAGGGCATTCCACGACAGGGAGATTCCGGTCATTACCTCCAGGCTGCCCTTGGTCAGCAGCCATCCGGTCCCGGCGAGAAAGCCGGCCACCACCGGGTAAGGGATGAACCGAACGTAGTCGGCCAGCCTTTTTTTCGCGGCCAGGAAGAAAAAGGCGGCCGTGGCCAGGGTGGAAAGCATCAGGGCCGCCACCACGGTGATGAAGGCCTCTTCCGTGTGTCCCGCGCCCAAGGTGGCGGCGATCCCCGCCGCCGCTCCGGTAAATATGGCCACCGGAGCATCTTGCGGCAGGTTGACGTTGGGACGAAAACCGCTGAACAGGGCCGTTACCGTGAGCAGCACCGCGCCCCCGGCCAGAGTCAACCCCATGCCGCGCTGGGCGTGGGATTCCAATGGGCCGGAAAAGATCATCGCGGCCAAGGAAATTTGGATCACGATCGCCATCAGGCTGATGACCAGCCCGATGCTGATGCCGGCCAGGGCCTTGGGCGATCCCAGGTCAGTTAGAATATCCCTTGGTAAGAACGATGGTTTGGCCATTGGATGCGACGTAAAGAGGTTGTGGGCTGAGGAGTGCGGTCTTTGGCTTGAAAAACTCGTTAGAGCCGCATGAACGTGTAATTAGGCCCGAATCACGGATTGCGCAAGGCTGCGCCTGGTGGATCATCACGGCGTGGTTTTCGAGTCTCCATTCTTCCCCTTGCTAAATCCACGGCGATCACTATAGTATTGTTTCCCTTTCGGGGGCGCCCTGGTTTCGACGGGGATGATGAAACCACGGCTGCAGGCCGAGGTGCTGCGAGGCCTCGTAAAACACGCAGCAGGCATTCAACTGCCAACGATCACGAATACGCCCTGGCTGCTTAAGACAGCCAGCGTTTCTCCGGCCCATCGCCTGGTAAGCCGATAGAAGCGACGACACTTCAGGCTGGCGTTGATTCCTTTGTTCGTCGGGAGTCAAAGCGAGACACAGACGAACTGGCCGCGGGGGCCGCCCGGACAGGGGCACTCCCCAAGGCGAGAACTTAAACCTGTCCTAAGCCTGTAGACGTCGCTGGCGGACCGTTCTCGGACGGGGGTTCGATTCCCCCCGCCTCCACCATCTCACCAAAAGCCAACCCATCACTCCGCGTCATGCGGGGGGATGGGTTTTCTTTTTTCCGTGAAATTACCAGCTGGTTAGCAGTCCGTTGAAAATCCCAAGTGCTGCGTCGCTGCAAAAGTTCAAATTAATAAATTACAAAATTTCTGTTCCTGCGTTTGTTGAAATTTGGATGACAAAAAGCCTGTCTGTTATTCGACAGGCTTTTTTATGGAGAATTGTGTTTGTTTACATGAGTATCAGTTGTCTTCGTGGAAAAATGCGTATGTTGAGCATATTAATATTTGATGAGTTAGCGTGCATTACGAACATATCGTATAAAATGATATTTATAAGCCATTTCATGGCGCATACTGCCATTGCTGAAATCAACGACCCATGCAGAACCATTTTTATATGGCGCAGATGACCAATAACCTTCATTTCTTACAACCATCATGGATTTACAAGCTGAATTGTAAAGATTGATTAATTCTCCTTTGCTTGGCAGTCTCCAGTCAGAATGACCACCAATTTTAATATCAGCAGTATGCATTGCACGAGTCCATTCACCAGCAGATAGACCTTGTTGCCACATAAGCCCTATATTGTTGTCCGTCACGGTTCCATCTCCGTTGTCCACGCACTGCTCGGCAAAAGATGTGGAAGCGATAAACAGCATTGCCAGACAGAAAGTGAGCGTTACTGCCGCTGTTCCAAAGATATTCCTGGACATTGTTTTCATAATAATTCCCTTTTATTGGTTAATAGATTTTTCGTACACTATTTGAGTATTCCAAAAAATCCGAAATAAAAAAATTCTCAACAACTCACCACCTTTCGTTCTACATTTTTTCTCAGAACTTCCCCCCTTATTCGTTTAGTTGTGATTGCTTTAAAAGCATCTCTAGCACATTTTATGCCATAATAGAAACAATATAATTTCAATGTTTTGTCGAAAACACCAATTCGCTTCGACAACATTGGTTGCGCAAGATTTGTTGGCAGTGACAACTTCTCCGATCTTCTTGCAATACAAATTGATGGCATATATGCTGTCACCATGATTTCCATGGTGATTGACACGAATGTTTTCGTGGCGGGTTTGCGTTCGGCACGGGGCGCTTCGCGTGAGGTGTTGCGACGTGCGTTGACGGGGCGTTATGAGCCTTTGTTCGGCAACGCGCTGTGGCTTGAGTATCGCGTTTTGCTGGATCGCCCGGTGCGGGGCGACGCAATTTCGGCGACGGAGCGTCTTGAAGTTTTGGCGGCTCTGGCGCAACGCGGCCGTTGGGTCACAATTTATTACGGCTGGCGGCCAAGCTTGCCGGACGAGGCCGACAATCACCTGATCGAGTTGGCCTTGGCGGCTAATGCCGAGGCGATTGTTACGCATAATATGCGGGATGTTGGCTGTGCCGAGTTGCACCTCGGCTCGCCGCGCATCCTGGCGCCCGCGCAATGTTTGGAGGAATGGCCATGAGCAGTACATTGACGATCCGTTTGCCCGACGATACGGCGCAGCGCCTGAAGGCGCTTGCCAAGAGCCGTGGCTTGAGCACGAACAAGCTGATTGAGGAGTTGAGCGCGCATGCGCTGGCGGCCTGGGATACGGAAAACCATTTTCGGGCCTTGGCGGCGACGGGTGATGTGAACCGGGCGCTGGAGATTCTGGAGCGGCTGGACGCCGAGGATAATCAGGCGGGTGCATAGCGCGCCTGCCTCGCCGGCCCGCCCGCCGCGACTTGCCTGCCGACAAGCACCAACGCGCCTCGTGTTGTCAAAATATTAAATTACAAGACCTGACCCCGAACATGCCCGCGGACGCCAACAAGAAACGCAGGCTCTTCGACGTTGGACGTGGAATTGGCAATTCTCCCCTGTGGTACTATCTGTATTCGGAGTGAGTGGTTTTCGATCCCTGTTTTCCAGGAGAT
>NZ_FXUJ01000010.1:0-133407 GCF_900182865.1 Desulfonatronum zhilinae | reverse complement strand
TTGCGGGCTACTCCTTGCTTCCTCAGGGAGCAAGGCAGTGCATACCCCTTTCAGGGGTGGCCTAAATCCTGGTCCTCTGGGCCAGGATTCTTTAAAAATATGCATACAAATTTTCATGCAAGTCGAGCGATAATTCTTCTTGCTGCCGATTTTGTCGGCCTTGCGACATATTTCGTGATATATGACTTGATACGACTTGCATAAGGCAACCTATGGCCAAGCCCTTCTTCCATGGTATAAATACAGGGGTTGCATGTTCCACAAGGTATCATATTTTTATGCGGACTATGGCAAAACCATGTCATATTCATAATTTCCTCAACGTGTTGTTCTTTGGCAAGAGCCATCATTTCGATTTTTGTCAAGCTGAACACTGGGAATGTATAATATTTAAAGAGTGTATATTCATCTGTGTCACTGAATGATTTACTAACTCGACAACTTTTGAGAGGATCTGCAATGACTACATCAACAAGAACATCATGAGCCTTGTCGTCTTTGTGAATGCATAACTGCATATCAGTCATATTGTTTTGATCACAGAAACGGGCCAACCACTCATATTGCCCACCAATAAATGATTTCATTCTGATTCTTTTAAAAGCATCGGATATAATGTTGTTTGAAACAATACCTGTCATAGAAAAGTATTGTATAGGTGACAAAAGATCAATAACATATGGAAATTTTTTTGTTAATTTCGACATTATTCTCTTCATCGATATCATCTCAGCACATGTTGATCGACGCTCTTCATCAATAATATAAATTGGCGATACGCTAACTTTATCAACAGTCAACAACTGCAGCAACTGATATGTTGAATCAAAACCACCTGTCCAGAGTATAATGACATTTTTCATATATATCATTCATCTTATTAAATAACTATCATTTTAATTATTCAGACAACAAACGGCCTTGTGAGCACTCATTTCATATAACAAAACTTACCGGCAATAACCAAGAAGAGTCATATTGTTTCGGCAAATTTTTTCTATTCTTTCGAGATTCTTTATACCATAAAATAATCGCAGGTTCTCTTCCCTGTTCCCTCTCGGCTGGTACTGTATGTTAATTTTATTGGATATATCGTAATGGGGATTAAGATGTAATCTTCCTGCGATTCGCTTGATTTCTCCTATTTTATCAACCAGGAAATCTTCATATCGTGAAAGGATGATGGAATTCTTATTTTGAATGTAAACATCGGACATTAAATTCCACCTTTGTGCCAGCATGCTGATATAGTTGTCGCCGTCAAGTCCAAGCCATGCACCGTTTACAACCTTTTCCCAACCAATGGCGATATGCGGTTTCTGATCCCATCTTTCCAGAGACTCGAGATGCCCTGGAACTTTGATCCTATTAAGTATGCTTCTGATATTGCTCCTTGGATCCCTTGCAATAAATACAAATTTCGATTGCGGAAAAGTCTCAACCAAATCTTCATAAAACAATGTCAAATTTGCTTCCTTGACAATGTCTCTTGAGAAATCAAGTTTGTTCCGCTCAACAAAATCCGCAAAGGTCCATTTACCTTCTTTAACAAGTAAATATCCCTTACGTTTATACAGCCACTCTTTTGACAGATCTATGCTTACAGTGCATCCTGTTGCAGATGCAAGCAATGCTGAAATTGCGGAAGTCCCCGATTTTTGGTTTCCAATTATAAATATTGGAGATGGATTAATTTTAACAAAAACTGATCTACATTCAATATTAATTTTCATCAGCATAAAGTACAATTTACGCCATTTTTTTTTAAAAATGATTGATTTCATAAAATATCATTATTAATTCTAAAAAATTAATTCTTTGCACAACTTTATACAGCATTTATCGTTTCATAATGATTTATTTTAATATTTTGATCATTCGCCAACCTTCTAAGAACTATCACAAGAGCAATAACAATCCAAAACAGCTTGTTTCCTAATCCGCTACTCGTAACTCCGATTACCATAAATGCTATTATAAATATTTTTAATGAACGGGATAACGCATAGAGCGTGCCTTCTTCAGATTTTTCAAACATTTTTTCTGCTTTTATAGCATTTCGATAGGCATATACAATCAACAAAAAATACAAACCGACCCCAACAACCCCCAATTGTCCTCCCACCTGCACATAGAGATTATGCGCACTTAAACCACGTTCTCCATATCTGCTTTCAACCAACTCAAGATCATCTGATTGTTGTGCAAGCTGATAATACTCATGACCGAATCCACCTATGCCTACGCCAAAAATGGGGTTTTGGAGCATCATCATCCACCCCGCCCTTGCTGACTCCACCCTGCCAAGATCAACCTCCGCCGCTGATTCTGCCTGAAATGTCGTCATCAGCCTGTTGTGCGCCCTCCATTTAACTCTTTCAAGAGGAAAGGCATAATAGAACACCGGTACAAGAGCCAAGGTAACAATAAAGGCGATAATTTTATTTTTCCCCTTGAAATACATTACTGGTGTCAAGAATAAGCACAACAACATTGCAATCATTGATGTCCTTGAATATGTAATAACTACTCCAGTTATCAACAAAATTAATATTCCAGACAAAATTATTTTCGTTTTATACATATAATTACTTAACAACAACCCCATTGTAATTGGTATTAAAAGAGCAAGTGTCTTTCCAAATGCATTTGGATTTGACATAAAACTTGTTACTCTCACAATTCCTTCATCTCTAACGCCAATGTTAGCTTTCAAACAATACAAACCGTACAATGCAGCTATACCTCCCATCAACATCAAGACCCAAACAACAATAACGACTTGCTTTTTTGTCTTCACCATGTAGACAAAAAGAAAAAACGGCATGACATTTCTTATGAACATCATTTGGTCATTCCATGTTGCATTTGATCCAATTATAGAGCAAATAAATGTCCAAGCAATAAAAACAAGTACAAGTCCAACAAGCTTGTTCTTAGCCGCAATAAAATTCCCTGTAAAAACGACATGCAGTATCCAAGCTCCGAGTACTGCATATCCCAATAATAAGCTTGGATTATACGTTCGAAGTTCTGGGAAAAATTGTATTGGCTCGATAAAATGTCCAAAAATAAAAAATGGCAAGGCATAAAACGGATTTATGACGGTTATCAGACTCACGAACATTACGCCCAACGACAAAAATACAACACTATTCATTTCTATTAGCCTCGCTAGCATCACTACTAATAATTAATTCATATTTATTTCGAAGCCAATTTGCATTTTTCTCCCAATACAAATTATTATCTTTCATGTATCGCAGAGCATTAGATCCAATATTCTTTCGCAATCCCGGATCATTTTTGAGCAACAATATGTATTCATACATCTTTTTGTAATCATATGGTGAGACCAAAAATCCATTTTTCCAATGATTGACAACCTCTGAGGCACCATCAACATTCGACGCGACGACTGGCACTCCACAAGCCATGGCTTCATACAAGACATTCGGCATGCCCTCTGAAAAACTGACCAGCATAAATATGTCCGCGGCGTTCATCCAGATTGCTATTTCAGCCGGATCCCTTCTTCCCGCCAGCTTGACGTGCTTCTCAAGATTGTTGGCCTTGATCTCTCGCTCCAACTCAGTTCGCCTTGGACCTTCACCAACCCATACAAAGAGTAGATTTTCACGCTCCGCGACGGTGCAGTCCAAGAGGACCTTCGTAAATGAAAAAGGATTTTTTCTGGTGATCAACCAACCAACCGAAAGGACTATTGTCTTGTCCATGGGGAGATTGAGCTTTTCTCGCGCCTTCGTCCTGGACATGGGCTTGAATACATCCATGTCTACTCCCTTGGGCATCAGAGATATTTTTTCCGGATCCGCCCCCAGTTCGACGGCTCTCCTGGCAAGGCTTTTGGACACGGTGATGACGGCATCGGCATTGTTCAGGACACGCCTGATCATCGGCCGCAGAACAAACGACTCGGGCAGCTTGTTCAGATCATTACCGCGACAGGAAACGATCAGCGGTTTCTTGAATTCATTTTTGATGAGTAACCCGCAATATCCTTCTGGGTAGGCATTGTGCGCATGGATGAGATCAAAATCAAAATCAACCTGGATTTTCCTGATCAGACCCACGAGGAACAGATAGAACCAGACTCCTTTTGCCGGTAAAAATACAGCGCCGGGAAGTGGAAAGTATTTTTTGTAAATGACTTCGATGCCATTTCGTGCATCACGATCATGCCGATCTCCCGGCAATGCTGAGTCCCTGCCATGGGAGAAACGCCAGGGAATGGGCACGATTACTTTCTGCGAATACAGCCCAGCCATCGACTCGACCTCTCTTTTGATGAACACGCCAAAATGAGGGCTCTCCCGACTGGGGTACAGCATTGTAATCACAAGTATTTTCTTCATTGCTCAGGAGCCTGGCAATTTACTGTGTTTGCGTTTTGCCGTTCAACAATCCCGCATAGATCTCAAAATAGCCCTGAACGACTACGGACCAGTCGCGTTTTGCGATCACATCCTTCCTGGCTTGGCGGCCAATCTCCCGGCAGCGACCAAGATGACTTGCCAAGTAGATCAGTTTATCCGCGAGGTCGTTGATATCACCCGCCTTGAAGACAAATCCGTTTTGTCCATCGCTGACCAACTCCTTGAGTCCGCCGACATCGCTGACCAGGACGGCTTTTTCCATGGCCATGGCTTCGAGCGGCTTGAGAGGGGTCACAAGTTCGGTGATCCGCTTGCTAATCCTTGGATAGACCAGGATATCAATTATTGAATAGTATTCCGGAACATCCTCATGGGGGACACGGCCCGTAAAAATCACGGTTCGTCCGTCCAGTTCCAGTTTTTCGGCGAGGTTTCGTAAATTTTGATCTTCAACACCAGTACCTACAAGAAGGAAAGCAACATCGCGCTGTCCGTGGCTGACCTTGGGAATGCATTGGATGAGATCCGCCAACCCTTCAAAGGTAAAAAAAGAACCGATGAATCCAATGACGACTTTCCCTTGGAGATGATATTTTGCGATCAGTTTTTGCGATTTCGCAAGTGGAATGAAGACACTGGCGTCAACGCCATTAGGGACAATCGACAACCCTGGCTTCGACCTTCTTTCAGCAATCTCTTTTCTCAGCCCCTCACAGATGCAGACAACGCAATCAGCCTGATCGAAGAGCTTTTGTTCAATCTTGCCGCTGATTCTATACTTCAGGGAATTCTCGGCAAATCGTTTTCGATCCACTGCCGCATCTTCCCAGAAAGCTCTGACTTCATAAACCATGGGCTTGTTCATGCGACGAGCGACTTTCAATGCAGGCAAACCGCATAACGAGGGGGAGTGCGCGTGAATAATGTCGACCTGTCTGGTTTGCACCAATTCTTCAATCCTTTTCTCAACCTGGAGCATCATGCACTGTTCCCTGAGGAAAGGAATTTTTTGCAGAATCCGCATTATTTTCCCAGGCTTCTCATACGAACGGTGATATTCAACACCATTGATTTGTTCATGAGCAACAGTTCTTTCGTACTTTGGCGTTGTCGCCACAAGAGGACTCAAACCGTTCCTGGCCTGGAAATCGACAATGTATTTGCTTCTGATGCTGTAACCGCTGAGATTTGGAATTGATCTATCAAGCACATGCAGAACTGTTTTTCCATTTAATGAGTGAGATGTGTTCATTACATTTTCTCGTTTAATGAAATTTCAAGGATGCGAGATACGCGTGACAATGTTATTTTCATAATATTCCAAAAATTTTTCTATTTTTTCTGAGATGATTTTATGAAATATAGACACAGTTGATGTCATCAAGAAAGATATCATAAATGCCATCGTACCTCTAAACATGAAAACGCCGAATACCAATTTTAAAATAGCGCCATGAAGCAAAAAAAATGAGTATGAATGTCCTTGGATACGATACAGAATATAATTAATCTTATTCAATAATTTGTTTGACGTACCATTAAAATTCAATTTAAAAAATGCATGTACAAAATAACCAGCATAAAAACTAAAAAAGTACAGGTAATCCTTTATCCCCGCAAAATTTAAACAAATCGCTGAAAAAACGATGAATACTAATTTTAAAAAAATATTATCAATCAATAAGTATATAAAAAGACAAATATATAATATTAAAATATATGTAATAAACCATGATATGACATACACAGGATCTTTTACGAACAGGCTTCCTCCAAAAAAAATAATTATTGCTGTAAAAAAATCTGTTGTCTTGTAACCGACAATCTCATTGACAAGCAAAACAATGGATATGACCGACCAATAGGGTATCATAATCTGCTTGATTCTCTTAATCAGCCACGAAGCAGGAGGAATATTCGGCTGAAAAGAAAAGTATCCTGAAAGAAGCAAAAAAATCGTTATGCCAATTTTATCAATTGGTATATCATTTGGTAATTTACTGAACCCCCTGTAATGAAAAACGAAAATTAAGATTGTTGCAAAAATCCTAAGAATACTCGCCACCAGTATTGGATGCGTTTTTTTTCTCTTATCCATTGCCCGACGTTCATGTAACGATATGGAAACACGTTATTTATCGTAGACATCCCCTTTGTAAGCACAACGACTACCAGGAATTCCATAGCAACGCATTACGCAACTTTTCTCCATGTCTTAGCTGTATTGCCAGAAAAAAAGCACCATGTCCCAAGAAGTACCGCATAATTCAGATTGACGAAAAAGTAGATTAAACTTATCGGACGCAATTCACGGAATTCAGGCTTGAGATAGGCAGCAACCGCTACACCATAAAATACCAGTTGCGCGACAAGCGTGATGGTGAAAAACAGACCCGCCAGGAAAAAATTCGCGAAAAACACGGAGAGCATCCAGAACGGAACCAGGAGTCGGAATATCTTGTGGGACAAGAAACACCACCAGATTGAATCCTGAAGCGGCGACATCAGCTCCGGCGCAATCTTCAGTAGCTGCCAATTGCCAGCCAACGTACGAATCTTTCTGGTCATTTCAGAACGCATGTCTTTGGAAACCGTGTCGTAGGCGACAGCGGAAGGATCAAAAACACATCGCTGGCCCTGCATGACGATGATCATCGGGAGCAAGACGTCATCAAGAATCGTCTCTGCCGGAATATCTTTGTAGAGTTCTCTGCGAATCGCATAGATGGCACCCGTTGCGCCAACAACTGAACCGCCCTGGCTTTCCAGCTTCCGGACCATCTTTTCATAACGCCAATATACGCCCATTTCCTTCTGGATTGTGCTGGCACGTTGCTCAACGAAAACCAGTTCTCCGCTGACGCAGCCGATCTGTGGGTCGTTGAAATTAGCCACCAGCTCCATCACGACTCGTCTGTCGAACCACTGGCGACAATCGGCAAAAACGATGATTTCTCCCTGTGCTTCACGAACGCCCTTGCTCAATGCAGATGCTTTCCCTCTGGATGGTGCGCAGACAAAAATCCTGACCAGCGCGCTTCGTGCCGCACATTCCCGCACGATCTGGTTGGTATTGTCATCCGAACCGTCCGAGACAACAACGATTTCAAAACGGGCTGATGGATAGTCCAGTTCAAGAAGATTGTTGATCCGCTTTTCAATATTTTTCTCTTCATTTCTCGCTGCGATGACAATGGAAACCATCGGCAAAATATCACAATATTGCTTGTTGATTGGCTTTGGGAAGAGTTTTGACCGAATCAACAAAATAAACGGATAAATAATATACGTGTAGAATATAAAAAACATTGATAGTATGAATATAATTTTCATATAATATCTTTCGACGCCATGGTCATATCTATGTTGTGTATTGGATATCCTGTATACCAATCACTATTGTTAACGTCACTTACAATGGCCTTGGCGACTGTCAGGGGCATGAGGGGACTTTGAAAAATGCTTGCAGAATTTTCTCTACGCATTCATCCAGTGACCATCTGTGTGTCTCCAGCACCAAGTCCGGATCCAACGGCTCCTCGTAGGGAGCGGATATGCCGGTATAGTTTTTGATCTGGCCAGAGCGGGCCAGTTTGTAGAGTCCTTTTACATCGCGTTGTTCACATACTTCCAGCGGACATTTGACGTAGATCTCGAAGAATCGACCACAGTTGATCAGTTCTCTGGGCTTTCCCCGGTCCGTGCGCATGGGGGAAATAAAAGCCGTTAGGCAGATGATCCCGGCATCCAGGAACAGCCGAATCATTTCGGAAATACGTCGCAGGTTTTCAGCACGCCCCTCGGGAGAGAAGCTCAAATCCCGACACAACCCCTGGCGGACGTTGTCTCCATCAAAAACATACGTCAGCTTTCCCAGCGCGTGCAGCCGCTCCTCCACGGCATGGGCGATGGTGGACTTGCCAGATCCGGACAGCCCCGTGAACCAAAGCACCATGCCGGTCTGCCCGAGCAGTTCTTCCCTGTGCTCACGTCGCACTTTGCCTCGGTACGGAACAATATTTCGCCACTCTCTCGTGGAGCCTGAATTCGATGCATATTTTTGATTTATGCTGGACATGGCTTCCCTTCTGGCAAGCAATAACGGCCTTGCAACAAAACTCCTTGTCCGGAAAATCTGGACAATCCGGTCAATATAGATTGAACTGCTGGACAGAAATTATGCTGCGTCGTTGTTATCATTTGTATTAATATCAATTATATTCATACGGTTACTGTTTTCACTCTTCTCATCCTGGATAAATCAGACGTGGCAACCGTAATCATTTGGATAAATCAACATGCTGTGCTTATTACGAAATCTCATTTTAAATCAGGAAATAACACTTCAAAATCATGCTCGACTTTGCAAAATAAATACCACACGCCAATTCAATAATTGACGAAAAGCATCGTAAAAGATCAATGTTGTCGGACTTGGATGACCGAAGACTTCGCAAGGAAAAGAACGGCACGTTTCTTGATATCTTTATCGACGATATTCAACGCAAGCCTGATGTGCCTGCATTGCTCGATGGTCTTCCTGATGGTGTCGTTGACGATCTTGATCTCTATTCGGAGATCAAGTGCATATTCATGCAATAACCAAACAGGTGTTCAACATGACAAAGATTCTGATGGTGGCTGGAGCAAGACCAAATTTTATGAAAATTGCGCCAATTTTACGAGAAATGAAGCAAAATCATGCTCAATCGATACTGCCGATCCTGGTGCATACTGGCCAGCACTACGACGAAAACATGTCCGGCTCTTTTTTTACCGAACTGGGCATTGCCCGGCCGGACTATAATCTGGAGGTTGGCTCGGGGACACATGCGGAACAAACCGCGGCGGTAATGGTCAAATTCGAACAAGTTTGCGACATGGAAAATCCGGACATGGTCCTGGTGGTCGGCGACGTCAACTCAACCATTGCCGCCGGTCTCGTCGCCAAGAAAATGGGCATCTGTCTGGTGCATGTGGAAGCTGGTTTGCGCTCGGGAGACCGGAGCATGCCCGAAGAAATCAACCGACTGGCCACGGATGCCATCAGCGATATTTTCTTCACCACGGAGAAAAACGGTACGGAAAACCTGTTGCAGGAAGGCAAGGCGCCTAAGGACGTGCATTTCGTGGGGCACGTCATGATCGACAATCTGTTCTACCAGCTGCAACGGCTTCAGAAAAAGGACCCCGCTGAGCTGAACATGTACCGGTTCAAGCAACGGCTCCCCCAAAAATATGCCTGCCTGACCCTGCACCGGCCAGCCAACGTGGATCGACCGCAAGACATTCAACCGATCATCGCGGCCTTGATGGATGTCAGCGAACGCCTTCCGATCGTTTTTCCCTGTCATCCACGAACCAGGGCAAAACTGGAAGCATTCGGCCTGCTGCAACAAATACGCTCACCGCAAGAATCGGACGATCCTCTCGAAACCGGCATCATTCTTTTCCCTCCCCTGGGATATGATGATTTTCTCTATCTCTGGAAGGACGCCGTCATGGTGCTGACGGACAGCGGAGGCTTGCAGGAAGAGACAACGGCCTTGAAAGTCCCCTGCTTGACGCTGCGCACCAGCACGGAACGCCCGATTACCATGGAGGAGGGCAGCAATGTCCTGATCGGGACGGACATGGAGCTGCTGCGCCGGACAGTGGACCAGATCATGGCCGGGAAATGCAAACCTTCTCGTGTTCCAAGTCTTTGGGATGGACAAGCCAGCAAAAGAATCGCCCAGGTATTGTGCGCTTGGGATCATTGACCGCGATGGGAGCATTCAGGGTTGTCGAGTCCGAGCAAAAGAACCTCAATCATCAATCAGCTCCGCTTTTCAACGTCGTCGCGAACTCCCTCGTCGGCTTCACGGGTCAAACTCATTGCAGAGCCCCTCTCTTCATCGCGAAGCGGAAGCCAAACCGTAAAAGCGGCCCCCTTGCCCTTCTCGCTCAACACCTCGACCCGGCCGCCATGGGCGGCAATGATCTGTTTGCATTGATACAAACCGATGCCCAATCCGCCAGGTTTCGTGGTCCTGAAGGGTGTGAACAGGCCTTGGGCCAGAAAATCCTGGTCAATCCCGCATCCCGCATCCGTGACGCGAAATCCTGCCCGGCCATTCTCCCGGACCACGGCCACACTGATAGGACCGTTATTTTTCGTGGCCTCCAAGGCGTTAAGCAACAGATTGAGCAGAACCTTGTGCAATTCCTCCCGGTCCGCCACCACCAACACGGAATCCCCGACGATCGTAACGGGTGCCGTCTCAACAACTGTACTCACCGCCTCTTCAACCAAATTCCGAAGATCGACCCGTTGCTTGTTCAGACTGATAGTCCCAGGGAGCTCCTTGAGACGGGCAATCAACACCTTCATCCTGTTGACCGTGTTCCCCAAAGACTGGAGCATGTCCCGCTGAAATTCGGGGTCGGCGATGTAGTCTTTGGCATTGTCCAGAACCAGAGAGAGTGTGTAGACGAGGTTTTTCAAATCATGAGCCACAAAGGCGGAAACCTTCCCCACTGCCTCCATTTCCCGGGCCTGGACCAACTGATCGGCCAGGTGAAAATTGAGCAGGGCCAGCGCCACTTGGCGGGACATGGCCTTGATCAGGTCATAGTCTTCAAAGTTGTAGATTTCTCGGGCGTCCAGGGGAGCACCCAGGGAGATGAAGCCCTCCAAACGACCACCGATATGCAATGACGTCAGCAGGACGATCCTGTTTTCCCGGATAAAATCAGCCTGGTCGCTGGTCTGGGTTTTCAGGGGCTTCTCTTTCAGGTTCAGGACCCAGTCTTGCGCGGACATGGGTGCCAGGAGGGGATCGTCGGAGCTGAAAACAACCTGCGGAGTTTTCATTTCACAACAGGAGCTGCACAGCAAAACATTGGTGTCGTGATCGCGCAAAAACAGGGCGACCCGGCCCATGCCGAACGTGTCGCGATAACTTTGGAGCACTGCGGCGTACAGCTCATCCCTGGTCTTGGCTCTGGACAGTCGATCCGTGAGTTTCTGCCATTCCAGGCGGTAATCATACTTGTTTTTGTAAAAGTGTTTGACCAGGAAGACCCGGATCTTGCGCTTCACCGTTTCGGACAACAGGGCGATCAGCAGCAGGGTTCCGACAAGCAGGGCAAGCACCGCCGCCAAAACGCCGGGAAACTCCGGTCCGAAATGCTTCAGTCCCTCCCCCAGAAGCCCCAGTCCCAGCAGGTACAGACCGACAGCCAGCAGAACTACGGACCTGAAAGCCATTTGCCGGGACAGGATAATTCCGACCTCGTGGTTACGCCGTAGAAGGGAATAACCGATCAGGGCCGCGCCCAGAAGCAATGCCGTTGAACGTAGCGAAATCAACTGCATGTTGATGGTCCTGAAGAGCAACCCCTGGCTGAAATAGAAGATCAGACCAACCAGGACGATTCCGGAACCGATCAGGGCCAGTTTGACTTTCCAGCGGTCGCCGTGACTGGTCTCGGCCAGGGTGGTCTCAAGGTTGATCAGGGGCAGGACGAGAAACAGGAACAGGCCGACGTAAAACGCGAAGGCCGACGAGGAGAGGAACAACAGCCTCTCAACGGCGAAATCGGGTGAAAAGTAGAAGCTCTCGAAGGAATGGGAAAGCACCATGACCGGAAAGGTCAGGGTCAGCGCCAGAAAGGCGATCTGGAAAAGGGAGACGTTCTTGATGCCCGGTTTCCTGGCAAAGGACAGACTGAAGCCAAGCCAGGCCATGGGCAGGATTCCCTCGGCAAACATGGCCAGGCGACGCCATTGAGGCAGGCTTTCCGGATCGCGCAGAGCCAGCAGGTCAAACAGCTCCAGGGATGCCGTACCGACCAAGGCGAAAAACAGCCACGCCAGGCTCCAGGACCCCCGCCCGCGGGCCAGCACGTAAAGCGGCATGCCGATGGCCGTCAGGATCGCGGCCAGGGAGAGAAAGGTCTGGAGCACCACGAGCGCGATCCTCCGGATTTATAGAAAATAAATCCATGTCATGACGGCAGAAATTCCCGGATAACGGGATAAAAATCCGTGGCAAAGTCCTGGGATCGCTTGATGGCCTGCTTCGAATCGCCGTCAAACCGGGAGGATATTCGAATGAAAGCCGTGTCCCTTCGACCATGCAACAGGGCGCCCGTTATCTCCGCCAGCCTGAGCGCGTACTCGTTGTTCAAGGATCGATCCCGAACCTGGAACCAGTACAAAAACAGTTCGCTTGCTTCACCATGCTGGTAAACAGCCTGAACCATGTGCACCGTGTCCGAACCGATCTCCATGGCTACATGTTCGCTGGAGCGAAGAAACCACCCGCTCCCCGGCAGGCAGTGCTTCGGTGAATGGATTCCCCCGGTTTCTTTGCCGCCATCATAGAACCCCACGTGCAGGTCAATATGACGACCATCATCCCGGGCATATGTCCTGTTCATGATGTCCGTGGGCTTGAGAATACTCAATACCCTCGTGCTGAACTCATATTCGTTGATCATCCGCCAGCCCTGATGCTCGGTGGGAAACTGCGCAAAGGGCTTGTTCAACGGGATCACGGTCTCGGCATGCGCATGCATATACAGTATGCCGAGCAAGAGCAGGATATACACAATGACGAATCGCTTCGTGGTCAACACGTTCTTCTCCTTGTCTCAGGGCCATTTTGTTCTCTGCAAAATCTTTATAATTTCAGAGCGGTAGATTGCAGTATGTTTAAAGGGAACCTCCAGGGTGGGCCAGCAATCATCGAAATCGAAATCGCTATCGAAATCGGAAAGTTACCAGAAATCGATTTCGATCACGATTTCGATTTCGATTTCGATACAGACTCAGAGCGCCCGTAGTGCAAGAACAAATCTGTCCTTCTCCTTGTCTGGTTACAGTGACGGCGTCTGGCAATGACGCGCGCCGTTCACTCCCTTTTCCCGATGAAACTGAGCAGTCCGCCCAGCCCCAGGAGGAGAACCATGGCCACGGCGAACACGGCAAATCCGGCGAAATCGTGAAAAAAACCCTCTGCGACCTGGGCGCCCCAGTATTGAGCCAAAAAACCGGTGCCGATCACGCGCATGGCATTGGTCAGCACGGCGATGGGAATGGCGGAGGCGATGATGATCGCCTTTTTGATATGGCTCTCCTGGGTAAGGAAGGCAAAGGCCATGGCCAGGGCCATCAAGGACATGATGGAACGCAACCCGCTGCAAGCGTCCGCCACCTCCAGCACCGTGTTGGGGAACATGATGATATTGCCCTCATTCCAGACCAGCACGCCCAACAGTTTGAGCGTGCTCACGGAAACTTCGGTGACGAAGAGCTTCAGCGGAAAGGCCGCCGCATCGTAGATGATGTAGGGAATGGGTATCATCAGGACCAGGAAGAACAAGGGCAAGGCCATGATCTTGAACACCTGGGTCCCGAACCAAAAAAGGGTCATGCCGCACAACAGCACCACCAGGGACAGGCGCATGTTGAAGTATTCGGTGCCCAGCCAGGCGAGAAGCAACTGGCACAAGCCGGCGACTATCACGACCAATCCGAAATTTGACGGAGCGACATGCGTATCCCTGAGTTGTTCCCACCGCTGGTAGAAAAAGAAAGCCGAAATCAAGGGCACGAGGAATCCGTGGGAATAGTTTTCATCACTGGACCATTGGACGACCATGTCCGGGACTACGGAATAGTAGAGCCCGATCAACACGGGCAAAACAAGGAGAAGATGGAAGCGAAACTTGTGGAGAGCTTCGGAAAACGTCATTGTGTGGAACCCTTGGCCATGGTTGGAGATGCCGCGATGGTCGTCCGCCAGATGCCGGATGCGCTTCGCTTATCCGGCCTACATCAACATCAAAATCTCTACTCTCCCGTCATTCCGGGATTGTTTGTAGGCCGGATAAGGCGGGAGCCGCACCTGGCACAACGGCTGCACAGTACAGTGGAGTATGTCCGGACTTTTTGAGCAGATACGGCCGACGCTGTTAAAAATGCAGGCGCAGCTCCAGAACAACCCGATTTTCCTGAAAGTTGTCCCTTGAAAGCGGGTCTTGGGAAGAGGAGTCCGTGTATTGATATTTCAGGGATGCGACCAAATCCCGCGTCAACAGGTAGCGCAGCCCGAAAAAGGCGCGCCATTCGTCGATGCGGATTTGATGCTGATTTTCCCGACGTTGCGCAATCAAGCCGGTGTTGGCGGAAAGACGCCGGGTCAGGGCATGCCCGACGGTCAGACCTGTTGCGTATTTGGTTTCCTTGGGATCTTCGAATTCAGAATAGGACGCGAACAGATTCACGGCCCCGCGGTCGTATTGCCGGGCCAAGCCGGCGCCAATGACGGTTTCCTTGCGGGTTGTGTCTCTGATCGGATCATCCACATAGCGGACCGTGGTGCCCAGTGTGGCGACGTATCTGCCCATGGCATGACTGAGTCCCGCGCTCCAGAACAGGTCGCTGGTGTTTTCACGGCCGGTCCTGTCCCTCCATGTGGTGCCGACCCGGCCAAAGGCCCTGGTTGACGGGGACAAGACATACCTCGTGCCGACATAAACATTATGCCGATATTCGCGGTCCTGATCGTCATGACCGTCAAAATATTCAACCACCATGGAATAACCGGAAGTCAAGGCCAGTTTATAGGTGAGTTGATAGCTCCCGTCCGCGAAAACCGTGTGGGATTGGCTGTTTTTGGCAATATCTTCCTTGTACCAGGTGTTGGAATACCGATATCCGGTGCGCAGGCTGGTGCGGGCCGTGGGCTGGAAGGCAAAATAGGGGGAGATCGTGAAAATGTTGCGGTCTGATGAATCCCTGTCTTTGACATCATCCCCGGCAATCTCCTCGACCAGGGGCTCCATGTCGGAATCATCCTGGTCCGCCTCTGATTCCGGATCGTCATTGAATTGGGGATCGCCTGAAGCACGCACCACGTTCAGGTCCGTCCGCTTGTAGACATCGCTGACTTCAAGGTAAAACAGATTGTCAATGATGCGAATCAGTCCCCTCGCGTTCAGGACATGCCGATAGTCATGCCTGTCCATGCCGCCGTCGGCGGCCCGCTTTTCCTCCGTGTAATAGCGATACTCAAACCCATAGTTGAGCCTCCAGTCCCAGAGCGGCGCCCTGTATCTCGCCGCAACGCCGGGCATGACCTTCGTGGTGAAGGCGGACCGTTTGTCCGGCTCCTGGTCGATGTTGTCCGAGTACTCCTCGCTGATGGCGATGGAGGGTCGAATGGTAAAATCAGCGGCCAGTATTTCACCGTGGTGAATGGTGGCGATCATGCTCATCAACATTGCCAGCAGCACGAAGATTTTACGCGGCAATCGAGGCCTCTGCACGCAATTCATGGGATGCTCCTTGCGTTGCGATCCGGTTTTCAGGCTGTGCGCATGCATTTCATTCTTGCTCCTGCACTATTCCTTCAGGATGAGTGCAAATAATGAGGGCTGGGATCAGTACCACGATCTTTTTGCCCGCCGAACATTCCTCTGAGAAAGCCCTTCTCCGGTTGTTTTACATCGGCAAGAGCAAGGCGAGATTTTTCTGCTTCCGCCGGGGTAACGGTTCTCGTTTCCTGGAGAGTATTCCTGGAGTGGCCATTGCTGATCTCTTCCGCCAGGATTTCAAATTGCAGGGAATGCTGGGTCATGGAGGCTTCCAGATCGTTCATCCGATCGTGAATGCCCAGCAGGAGGTCTTCGCCGTACTTCTCGGAATTTTTCTCCAACAACTCCAATCGGTGGACTATGTCCCGGAGGTACAAGGACAGTTTCACCTTGGTCCGCTGGAACTCTCCGGATGTTTCCCCCGGGATACGGTCCGGGCACGGCTCCGGCTTTCTGGCCTCGACATCCCAGAACTGCTGCTCGAAATCGAGTTCCTTGATGATCTCCTGGGCGGTCTTTCCATCCATGTCCCTGGTCTGCTCCGAGTACATGGAGAGCATCAGATAATCGCAGATGATGTTGATGAGTCGGGGCACGCCCCGGCTCTGGGCATGGATCAGGGCCAGGGCCTCGGAGGAGAACCTTGCCGCGTCGCGGCCACCGGCAATTTCCAGGCGATGGAGGATGTATTTTTCGGTCTCTTCAAAGCACAGCGGTTGAATATGGCAATTGATGTTGATGCGTTGTCGCAACTGGAGCATCTCCTGCGCGGCCAGAACCTTTTTCAATTCCGGCTGCCCGACCAGAATGATCTGCAAAAGCTTGGCCTGATCCGTTTCCAGGTTGGAGAGCATGCGCACCTCTTCCAACAGCTCTGGAGAGAGATTCTGGGCTTCGTCGATGATCAGCACGGGCTGCATGTTTTTGGCGAATTGGTGTATCAAAAACTCATTCAATTCCCGGAGCAGGACAATCTTGTCCTTGCCCTGCACGGGCAATCCGAAATCATCATTGATCATGGAGATCAGTTGCTCGGAGCTGACTTTGGTATTGAAAACCTTGGATAGGACAACCCGGTCCAGCTTCTTTTTGATCAAATCCCTGATGATGGTCGTCTTGCCCGAGCCGACTTCCCCGGTGATCAGGATAAATCCGGAGCGGTCCTTGATGCCGTAATCCAGGTAGGTCATAGCCCGCCTGTGGGATTTGCTCTGGAAGAGAAACTCCGGGTTGGGCAGGAGATCAAAGGGTTTGACGCGAAGGCCGAAAAAATCTTCGTACACAAATGCTCCGGAACTGGTTAATGCTGAACAGGCGACGCGTAATTATTGTAATAATACGCATAACTGCTGCTCATGGCGTCAAAGGCTGCATGGTTGTAGACAAGACCCAGGATGTTTGCACCGTGCATGGCATCAAGTGCCTCCTTGATGTCCTCCGGGGAACAGAGCCCGGCCTTGACCACGACAATCACGCCGTCAACGATTCTGCTCATGATTCGTGTTTCCGCAAAAGGCAGCACGGGCGGCGTGTCGATGATAATGTATCGATCCGCGTAACGGTGTTTTATCTCCGTTATCAAGGAGCTCATTTTATTCGAGGAAAACAACTCGCCCGGATTTGAGGTAATCCGCCCGGCAGGCAGGATCATCAGTCTGCCGATCCCGGTCTTGAGCAGAACATCCTGGATTGCGACATTGTCCAGGAGGCAGTCCGTCAGACCCGGTTTTGGGCTGAGATCCAAATACTTTTCTACGGAGGGCTTGCGGAGATCAGCGTCAATCAACAACACCGTATGGTCGAATTCCTGAGCCAGGCTGATGGCCAGATTCAGGGAAGTCGTGGTCTTGCCTTCGCCGACCATGGCACTGGTAACCATCAAGGTGTTTTTTGTCTGATCAGTCCGGGTCAGCTTGATGACCATCTCCTTCAGTTTGCGATACTCTTCAGCTATGGAGGACTGGGGGGCGGTGGCCGCGACCAGCGTAGGGCTGTTGACGGATATTGCACCCAGAGGAGGGGTAAAAATCTCCCCCGGGGGCGCTGACGTCATTTCTGCTTGGGAGGCGGGCTTTATCCGTCCATTATGGTTCTTGCCCGCGGAGCGAGACTTTACGGCCTTTTCCAGTGCTTCTTCAATTCTGCTCATATTCTGTGTCCAATGGGTCGTTAACTGGGGTTTGATAAAGTCCTTGGCCGACAATCCGTTCAAAAAACTCGAGCGCAAGGAGCAAAAAAAGTTCAAGGTCGAAGCGTATTTACTCATACGTGAGAGTTTGAACTTTTTGCGGCGACGCAGCAATTGGGAGTTTTTCAATGGAATGATAAAATCATTCCGGCATTGAGTGCCCGGAACGGATTTCTCGGCTGCCTAGAATATCTGCCAATATATTCTTTTCAGATAGCCGAGAACCTGTTCCGCTTCCGGGCGTTGCATGAGGCTCTGCATGGAGTTGTAGAGGATGTTAATGTCCAGAAGCTCCAGAAGAACGACTCCGGCAATCACGCTCATGAACAGGCCGGCCAAGAGGTAGAGCGCCAGATTTCTGATTCGTTGACGCCTCGCCCGAACGGGATCGGGCATTTCAGGAACCACGGCCAGGACAGGCAACCCCAAGCCCTTGAGTTTATCGACATGACGCACGGAGCGATCCAGAACATCCAGGCCGAGGGTCAGCCCGATACCAGCTCCCAGTCCTCCGAAAAGCCCCAGGAATGTGAGCAACAGGCGGTTGGGGCTCACTGGTTTGGTGGGCAGGATGGCCGGGTCGACAATACGATAAGAGGTGGTTTTATCCTGGAGTTCCATCTGCCGGGAAACTTCGGCCTGACCGTAACGATTCATCAGCTGCTCCAGGACGCGCTGCTCTTCGGACCTCTTGTGTTCAAGTTCCGTGAACTCTGCTTGCGCCAGGGGAATTTGCTGAAGAAGTTCAGTGTTGTAGGTTATCAGTCGCCGCAAGCGCTCTTCCTGGGTTCGCAACTCCTGGGCCTGGATACTGAAGACACTTGTTCCTCGAGCTCTGGGCTGTGAAACCGCGACGTTATCAGGCGTATCCTTGATGATCTGCTCCAGCAATTGTATTTCTGACTTGACCTGGACAACTTCCGGATAGGCCGGACCGTAGCGCAGCAACAGATCGCCGAGTCGTCGTTCCAGGGCATCCAGTCGGTTCAATCGGCCATGCACGGAGTTGCCCTGCCCGTCAAAGGCCAGGGCTTCTTCCGAAGAAGCCCTGGAAAGCAGCTCGAAGCGACGCAGGGTCAATTCCTGAAGCCGGTCCTCGGCCATGGCGATCTCTTGAAGCAATTGCCCTGGGTCCCTGTTCAGCAGATCCCCCTTTTGGATACGAAATTCCAGGACAGCCGCGTCAGCCGCTTCCAACCGTTTCCTGTGAACTTCACCCTGCTCGGCCAGAAACCTGAAAGCATCATAGGTATCCTGGCGACTCGACGTGAGGTTCTCTTCGATATAGCGGCGCACTATGGTGTTCACAAAGTCGCGGGCCTCGCGAGGCTCCTTGTGAGTGAATGAAACGACGAACAGGCCGTCTCTGGCACGTAGGCGGATGCCCATGGATTTTCTCACGTCGTTGATCAACGCCTCGAGGTTAGCATCGTTGCTGACCTGCAGATCCATATTCAATTCTCGGAGAACATTCAGGATCATGGTTCTGCTTTCCATGGCCGTGGTGAGTACCCGAATCTTGGCATCCATGGATGGCGTCACGGCGATTCCCTTCATCAGGCTGGCCATGACGTTTTCCTCGATGAAGACCGTACTGCTGGCTTGATACTGATTGGTCTTTGCAAGGCTGAACAGGATGGCCAGAAAGGTGATGAAGATCGTGACGAAGATAATCAAAAATCGTCGTCTGTAAGCCAGTTGAAGATATTTTTTAATGTCATGATCAGACTGAAACGCGGACATGAAATACTCCAAGAGACATGGTGAAGAACGTTGCGAAGTGAAAATGTGGCATGCTGACTATCTGTCGCCGAAATTGTGTTAAATTTCATTCATCGTATAGCTGTAAATGCCGTTTTCGTAGTCATCCGACTAAAGTCGGAATCCTTTTTTTTCAAGAGTTTCTGAACCCCGGCCTTCGCCGGGGTGACGCATTGGTTTTCAACGGACAACTAGAACAGCCCCTCGTGGACGATCACGTAGTCCCCGGGCTGAAGCTGGATGTTCTGGGCCGTGTCTCCCTGCAACAGATCCTTCCCGCGAACAGGAATAGAGACTTCCTCTTCACCCTTTTTGCGAACAACGACGGTGCGATTCTCGCGGGCAAACGGGGTAAAGCCGCCAGCCTGCAGTATGGCCTCCATCACTGTCAAACCCTCACGGAAGGGAATGAATTTCGGCTCCCCGACAGCGCCGAGAACGTAAACATTCGGCTCCCGCAACGGCGGAACAAAGATGACGTCGTTGTTTCTGAGCTGAATGTCTTCACGTAAATCGCCGTCCACGATCAATGCGTGAAAATCCTGCTTGATGATCTGTCCGTCGCGCATCACGTAGGCAGCGCGAAGATCAGCACCTTGCAGGTTGCCGACGGTGCTCAGCTTCTGGAGCAGCGTTGTCTGACGCAACAGGTCCTGAGCACCGATTTCCAGCCCGCCCCCGAAAAAGAAAACCCTGCTGTTGGTAATGTTCTGCACGGAAACCGTGACGATGGGGTTGCGAACCAGGGCCTGCATTTTCTCTTCCAGAGACTTTTGCAGCTCTCCTGGGGTATTTCCGCTGGCTACAACATCACCAAGACCGGGTATTGTAATCTTTCCATCCGGCCTGACCGTGGATGAAACACTCAGCTTTGGTTCATCCCATACTGAAATTTGCAGGACGTCCCCTTCCCCGATCACATAGTCAGCCGCGTTGGCTTGAATTGCAATAAGACTGAATAACAGGAAAGCCATGATAATACGCTTCATCACTTGCTCCTTTGACAATACCGCGTGACATTTTGTTTTGAATGCGTACCACTGAAAATACTGAACTTTTGAGTGATACGAAGTCCGATCTCTTGAAACCATTCGTAAACATGAATTCTTGAGCATGGGAATACAAAGTTTCCTGAACAACATATTTTTCTTCATAAATTCCACTATCGACCTCCTTCACGAAACAAAACCACGCCTATGGTGCGCACCATGATACGCAAGTCAAAGAGGATGCTGATATTTTTAACGTAGTACATGTCGAAACGCAGCTTTTCAACGGCGTCTTCCACGGAAGATCCGTAAGGGTAGCGGACCTGGGCCCAGCCGGTGACTCCGGGTTTCACATAGTGCCGCTCGGAGTAATAGGGGATCAAGGACTTCAGTTTGGCCACGAATTCCGGACGTTCCGGACGGGGGCCGACCAGACTCATGTCTCCAAGAAGCACGTTGAACAATTGTGGGATTTCATCAATGCGCGTCTTGCGCAGGAAATGTCCCAGTCGGGTAATCCGCGGGTCATCCTGCTGCGCCCAGACGGCGCCGCTGGCCTCTTCCGCGTCCTGGCGCATGCTCCGGAACTTGAAAAGCGTGAACTCCCGGTCGTTCTGGCCAACACGAACTTGACGAAACAGCACCGGACCGGGGGAATCCAGCTTGATCAGCATGACCACGATTGGGAAAAGAGGCATGGTCAGGATCAAGCCGAGGGTGGCGCTGACCACGTCCAGGATGCGTTTGACGATCCGGGTCAGGAAGTTGATCCGAAAGCCGCTGGAAAAGATGAACCAGCTCGGGGTGATGTTCTCCAGGAGCAGCTTGCCCGTGACCTGTTCGTAGAATGAGGGAGCGTCCATCACTTCCACTCCGCTGATCTTGCAACTGAGCATGTCCTGCAGGGGAGACGTGCCGCGACGCTGGGCCAGGGAGACCACGACCTGGTGCGGTTTGAGCTGTTTCACCAGATCGAAGAGACCATGCCCGTTGGGCACGATTTCTTCGCGGGGGATATCCACGGATTCGCATTCCAGGTTGTAGTAACCGGCCAGGACATATTCCTGGCTGTTGCAACCCACGAGGGCGCCCATCTGCTTGGCCAGCGGCCCCGTACCCACGATGAGCACCCGCTTGGCCAGTCCGGGCACGGAATCCAAACGCTTGAGGAGCAGATGCCAGCAATACTGAAGAACGCCGAAAATCCCCAGGGCCATGAACAGCACGCCGCGGCCGTACTTGGTCGCCGGCAGAACATAATATAGGGCGGAGAGCAGAAAAAAGGAGAGCGTCAACCCGATCACGACTCGCGTGGCCAGTGTCCGTGCCGTGGCCTCTTGGGGCTGGCTGTACATTTCCACGAAAATGGACGAGAGAAGCATGATCAGTACAAAGGCTCCGACTTGCTCCGGAGTGGCCAGTGCCTTTTCCTGGACGACTTCACCGAAACGGAGCACCAAGCCCGCGTGTATGGCGACAAACGCCAATGCCAGGTCGCCCGCGGAAAGGGTGATGTGAAATCTGTTCATTGCTGCTCCTCCGCGCCTGTGGTTACGAGCTGCCGCCCTCAAGCTCCCGCTTCATTTCCCGGGCTTCCTGAAGTTCGGGAAAATTCTCGCTGGCCAGAGCCTTGTTCAGTTGCTCCAAGGCCTTTTCCGGTTCTCCTGTCATCTTGTAGGCCATGGCCATATGAAACCGCACCGTGGGGTGATCCGGCAGCAATTCCACGGCTCGCTCCAGGATGCGACGCCCCTCCTCGGCCCGGTCGTTCTTGAGCAACGCCAGTCCCAGGGTGTCCAGTACGCCGGGATTGTTCTGTTCCTGGCGAAAGGCCAGGGCCGCCATTTGCAGGGCCTCTTCGTTGCTGCCGCCGTGCCCCTTGAGGGCAAGGTAGGCCAGATTGTTCAAGGCTGGGACATAATTGGCATTGATCCGCAAAATGCGTTGATACTGTTCCATGGCCTGGGGAATCTCGCTTTGGGCTTCCAGCAGGTTGCCCTGGGCGAAAATGGCCGGAATGAAATTCGGATCGACTGCCAGGGCCTGGTCGAAGGTTTGCATGGCCTGGTCCATCTCGCCCCGGCGGGCCTGAAGGTTTCCAAGCCTGAAGTACGCCTGGGCACTTTCCGGCTCGGCCTGCATCGCGGCTTGAATATGCTCGTCGGCCTGCTCCAGGTCGTGAACCGTTTCAAAAATGGAGGCCAGGAGCAGATGGCCACGGGCTGAGTCTGGACGGAGGGCGATCAGTTCCCGGCATTGTTCAATGGCACGCTGGACATCCCCTTTCTGCAAATGGGCTCCCACCAGCAACTGCATGCCGCTTTCCGCCTGGACGGTCTTAATGTCTTCAAACAGGGCAATGGCTTGATCATACTGCTTCTGGGCCATCAGAATGCGTCCCTTGGATTCCTTCAGCGCCAGGTGATCGTCCGTGGCGGCAATGCCTTGATCCAGGATGTCTTTGGCCTGTTCGGGTTGTCCTTTGCGCAGGCGGTATTCAGCTGATGCCAAAAAAGCCAGGGGCTGATTGCTCCGCCGGGCCGCGGCAAAATACTCATCCGCCAAATTGTCTTTGCCGAGAGCAACGGAAATCCCGGCGGCCGAAAGCAGGCCTCTCAGGTTGTCCGGCTCGTGGGACAACAAGGCCTGGTATTCCGACAGCGCACGCTCCAGCTCCCCCCGGGCCTGATAATAGGCGGCCGTGTTGAAATAGGCCGAGACATACGCCGGATTGCTTTCCTTGGCTTTCGCGAGCAGTCCCAGGCCTTCTTCGGGCTTGTTCTGGGCAAAACGGACTGCGGCCATATTGTTCAACATCAGTGCGTCACCCGCCGTTCCGCTCATTCCCTGCTCCATCGTCGCATAGGCCTCGTCCATCTGGCCCTGCTGCATCAGATTGGCGAACTGGAGCAGGCGCACGGTGGTCTGCTCCGGCGCAAGCTTGATGGCGGCATCGAAGTTTAAAGCAGCTTCCTGGCCCCGCCCCGTACCCAACTGAAAAATACCCTGTTTGAAAAAGGCGTCGGCCAGCCGCGGATTGAGTTGCGTGGCCCTGTTCAAGGCCTGCATGCCCTGTTCATGGTCGCCCTGGGCCATCAGCACGCTGCCCAGGATGTTGTGAGCCATGGCGTTCTGCTGATCACGGGTGATGATTTGCTCCGCTTCCGCCTGGGCTAGGTCAAGACGATGCTGCTGCATCAGGATCATGGCCGTCATCAATCTGGCCTCGATGGAATCCGGGTTTCGGTCCAGGATGGTCCGGAACTGGCTCAGAGCGCTTTCCAGATCACCCATTTGATGCAGACTCAGGCCCAGATAAAAATTGGTGTCCAAGGTCGGCAGGATACGCTTGGCCTGCTGCAGGGAGACCATCGCTTCCGGATAATTCTGTTCCTTGAAATATTTCAGACCGCTGAGCCGGAATCCTTCGGGCCGACGGGGAAATTTCCGCTCCATCGTTTTTGCAATTTCATCTGCTTTGCCGATCTCGTCCTTGTCCAGCAGAAGAATGCCTTGTTGATAAAATGCGTTGACATCTTGCGGATTGATCCGCGTGATCTTTTCATACGTCTCCAACAGCAGATCAGGATCATGATCGTTGCGCAGCAATTCGACACGGACGTACAGCGCTTCAAGGTTGTCCGGTTCTGCTGCCAGAACGATCTCCAGCTCTTGTTTGGCTTGCTCCGGTTGATTCTGGAACAGATGAATCTTGGCCATTCCAAGATGCGCCGGGATGCTGCCCGGTTGAAGTCGCAGAGCCTGTTGATAGCTTTCCCTGGCCAGGTCCAGCTCACCGAGTCGGCCTTGAATCTCACCCAGAATGACCAGCGCCTCCGCGGACAAAGGCTGGGCCTGAAGGTATTTTCCAGCCTCGGCGTCGGCCTGATCCAGTCTGTCCGTATGCATGTATATCCGCGCCATATCCAGGGTGATGCCGGGATGATTCGGGTTCTGGAGCTGGACCTTGCGGAGTTCCTGCTCGGCCTGATCGAACCTCCCCAGTTCCAGGTAGGCCTTGGCCATTTGATAGCGGGCGTCCGTGTAGTTCTGATCTTTCTCAAGGGCATTGCGAAAGGCCACGATGGCTCCGCTATAGTTGGCCTGTTCCATCAGCTTCATGCCTTCCGCGTAGAGCTCCTCCTTGGTGCCTGCGCCGCAGGCCGAGGCGATGAACAGAATCAGGACCATCAGGATTAATATGGCTTTGTTTGACAAGGGCGCACCCTCCTAAAATCTGGGGTTCATTTGCGGTCCGCGGTTGAGCATGGCGCGACCGTTCTTCCACTTCCACACCACGGCTTATCAAGAAACATGCCGAAGTCGCCGGACCATAATTTTACCTTCAATCTGTTGAATTTATACTAACAATTTATATTGATCATAGTCCGGGTCGTGCGACCGGGACAGCCACGATCCAGAGAAGGCGGACGGTCCAAGAGGCTTGA
Organism: Desulfonatronum zhilinae; assembly: GCF_900182865.1. Taxonomy (NCBI): domain Bacteria; kingdom Pseudomonadati; phylum Thermodesulfobacteriota; class Desulfovibrionia; order Desulfovibrionales; family Desulfonatronaceae; genus Desulfonatronum; species Desulfonatronum zhilinae. The sequence goes on along the minus strand of NZ_FXUJ01000010.1, from coordinate 108,257 downwards.
AAAAGGACGGAACGGAGGGGAAGCGTTGAGGAAAACGGCAATCCGAGAAAGGTGGACTGGGGAGATTGGATCCTGTGGGGAATCAGATCACCAGAAATACCACCGCCCGGTCTGAAGCACGTACGCGGCCAGAGCCAGGTTGGTCACGCCGTGGGCCAGAATGGCCTGGGCCAGGCTTTTGGTTCTGTAGAGCAGCCAGGAGTAGGCCATGGCGGCCATGATTCCGGCCAGGATGAAGTGGTGGGCCAGGCCGAAGAGCACGGCACAGATCAGGAACGAGGAGAGTGTGAACGTGCCCAGGGGCACTTTGAAAAACTCCGGGTTGATGATGTAGCGCAGCAGGAATGAACGCCAGAAAAGCTCCTCCATCACCGGGACCACCAGCACGGCGCTGGCCACCCGGATCAGGATCATGGTCAGCCGCATGGTATCATGGGAGAAAATGGAGGGATCATAGCCTGGAGGGGCGGGAAGCGACTCCAAGGACCAGTCCATGTTGATCCAGAGAACAAAGACCACCAACCCCACGACGATACTGATCAAGGTCGATCCGGGTTCCTTCAAGTCCGCCCAGCGCAGTTCCGTGTAGACCCGGCGCAGCAGGATCAGAGCAACCAGGGCGGCCAGGGGTTTAAGCGGGTAAAGCAGCGCAAACATCGCATCACCGAGGACCACCCACCCCCTGCCGTCCATAAAGCGCAGACTCTCTTCCAGACCGATTACGGCCATGAACAGGGCAAAGGGCAGTATCCGCGGCCAGGCTTTGTTTTCCATGAAACCATGGGATGCTATTTTTATGCCGGGATACCAGAGTCCCAGGGCGTTGCCCTGGGGGCTATCGTAACCGCCCCGTTGGGGCTGAAGAGCAAGCCCTGAAAGGGCGAAATATGGCAGCCCAGGGCAACGCCCTGGGATTCAGGGTGATATTCTTCAAAGCCCTGAAGAGGCGCCCTAAAAGGAAAGGCAGGGCCATTGCTGGCCCTGCCTTTGAAGCATCCGTTGAACGACGTGATTACTTGTTCATTTTTTTCCGGATAACGCCCGCAAGCGCGAGCAATCCGACTCCGAGAAGCATTACCGTGGATGGTTCGGGAACGGGATTGGTATCAAACGGCCGGGTGGAAATCGTAAATGAGAATCCAAGGGTAGTGGATTCATTTTCCGGAGTTATAAAGCCCAGCGTCCCAACCGGCACTCCCACCATTGACGCATGGGGATCCTGGAGCCCGCTCAGCACGCCACCTGTGCTGGGAAATACGTTGACGTAATAGGTTTGCAGGCCGTCCGCGTCTCCGGCGTCATACTGGAAATTAAAATTCGGGAAACCGTCCAGAAGGGCGAAAATGTCCCAATCTCTAATATCTCCGTAATCATTGGGAGTCTCCAGGAAATCAATGAAGAACGTGAACGTTTGCTCCGGCAGAGCGGGTAGATCCGGAACCTGGGGTTTCAAGAGAACCGACATTTGCAATGTGGTGAAATCAAGGGACGGAGGTTGAACCACGAAGTTGTTATGCGTCAGGTCAATGGATTCAGCCCAATACGTACTGGGAATGTTTCCTCCACCAACAAACGTATCAACTGAGTCATTGATTACTGACGGAGCCATTACCAGACTGCTCTGGTTGGAACCACCGCCCCATTCTAAAGTTGTTCCGTCGGGCAGAGGCGTTCCGTCGACCAGTTGTGCATTGATAAATAGACCTGTAAGGGTGTAGTCCCAGGTGACAACGAGTGCATGAGCAGTGCCGCCAAACGACAGCAGCACGAAGCTCGCCAGCAGTAAGAATAATTTTCTCATTTCCAAACTCCTCTATGGTTAAAAGCTCTCAAGGACTGAATAATGTCCCCGACACACAGCATGACCGACATGACCTATTGGATGCGCGCAACCCTGCAGTTTGAAACAGAACAAGCAATTCGCGTGCCGAAGAGTAACTATATAGAATTATGGGCTAAATATTTATTTTTTCGGCAAGTGTAATATTATTGGACAAGGAGAATCACGCGTGCGGACATTTTCCAGTACACCTCTGATTGGAGTGAGTGCATGATTGTATGTTCGCTTCACAGCCACGCGCAGCCATGCATGATCTTAAAATCCGTCCCGTATTTTCGACGTTTCGGCCATCGAAAAAGCCGTGGGGTATTCAGTTTCGTTTACGCCTTGGTGCGGCATTGACGACCATATTTGTATGGATACTCCTTCGGACCTATGTCGAAGAATTTTACACCTGCCAGAAAGCAACACAAAATAACGATACAAACAAACATATTACATCATGGTACGCCATTTGCTAAACCTCTATCGTCCGGGGAGAGTTCCCGCATGCACACTGTAAACGTCGGAGGAAGCACAATGCGAAGCCTTAGAAAGTCAATCACCAGCACTATCCTCGGCCTGTTTTTGGCCCTGTTCCTTATTCCTGGAACGGCATCGGCTTTTTTGAGCAACTGGTATCTTGACCTGGACGGCGCAGGCCCCTTGCCAGCGGTACAGATCAACGAATTTCTGGACATTGTCGGTCCGGCCTACATCCAGAGCACATTTACAAGCCCGACCGGCGGCACCTTTCAAGAGTGGGGCGCATTTAAGGCCAACGAGCATGATGGCGGTGCGAGTTTTGCCGCCACGGACCTTGGGTACCTGGGATACGAAGTGACTTCCGTTTTTTATGCAACCGGCACGTTTGCTCTGGATGGATCATTCTCCTTCGATCCAGGCGGTTATTTGGACATTTATGTCAACAGCACGCCTCAATTCGCCACGACCAACGGCATCTACGGCGCCAATGTCGGCACGTTGATCGGCACGTTCGAAGTTGTTGGCGGAACTGGAAGCATCGACGCGGCGGGTATCCCGAACGGCCAGATCACCACGCTGCTCTCATCCACCGGGTTGACCCCGGGCTACTGGTTCGACAGCAACATGAACGATCTGTCGCTTACCGATCCCATCTCCTGGTTCATCGGTTTCGGCACCACGAACGCTTCCTGGATCGCCAACCCAACAACGACAGTAGTGAATGAAATCGTCGGTGATTTCGCGAACCAGATGGCGAACTACTACAATAGACCTTTTAATCCAGCCAACCCGACCCCCTCCTTCGACCTGGTCGTCAGCGCCAATGGTCAGTACCGGGTGAATGTCGTCCCCGAACCCGGCACGATCCTCCTGCTCGGCGTCGGCCTCCTGGGCTTGGCCGCCATCGGCCGCGGGAAGCTCCGCAAGAGCTGACAGTTCGTCCCGGCAAGTGCTACGCACAATAATAAACGGCCTGAGCGAACCAACGCTCAGGCCGTTTATTATTTTGTGGCATACCCATCACTACTTGATCAGAAAATCCCCCACATCCTTGCGCGGGGTGCGATGACGTATTCCCGGACCGTAGCCGGTCCGAAAAAGCATGCACAGTCCTTGCCTCTGGAAATCCACATCCGGGAACACGCCTGGAATTGCTTGCCAGACCTGTTCCAGCAACCTCTGATGCGTGTCTGAAAAACTCCCCGGCCCATCCCACTTCCAGCGCAGATGGAACAAGGTGAGCGCGGTCATGGGCTGCATCCGCAGACCGTGATGCTCAAGAGCCAGCCAGATGCGTTGCAACGCCTGGCCGCCTTGCAAAAAATCTCTCCTTTCCATGCCGGAAACCACCACCATGCCCACGGCCCCGCTGGCCAGGATGGCCTGGGCCGAGTGCATGGCCACCATCCGGCCCAGACCGATGCGGTTCACGGCGCGCATGACCGGCCACGGCTTGGTCAGACGAAGAAAGAGTTCCCCGGTCCATCCGGCTTCCAGGTTTTTCAAGGGCAGGCCGTCACCGGACCGCCGCGCCTCGTCGGCGGCGAAACGGACCATGGACGTGAAATGCTCGTGCAGTCCCTGGTGCTCCGTTCGAATCCGGTCCGCCAGATAGACCATCCTGGCCACTCGCCTGATCAGCGGGCGCGTGGTCAGCAAATGCAGACGTGCTCCGGGTATGTCCTGGATGCGTTGTTGAAGATCGGCCTGCAGCCAGTCCGGCAGGACATCCTTGCGATAGGGACGGCGATTCGTGCAGCGGTTCCAGATCTGGTCTGTAAGTGGATTCGACAGCGGGTCCGCCACCCTGTTCGACTGACAAGCGCCGGGGGAAAGGCGGATGGTGGCCATCAGGTTGTCGTTTTCAGATGGCGGAAGCAGGTCGATGGCCGACTCCAGACCAAGGGAGCCGGCAGCCAGCCTGATGTTCTCGACGGCTGCTCCGCAAGCGATGACGGAGGCTGTCTGGCGGATGTTGAAAAAGGATTCGTCAGCCTGGGGATTCAAATACACATCAATGGCGTCGGTGGTTCGGGAAAATTTCCAGGGCTGGGCGTTGTCCCCTGACGGGGCTTGGATTCCGGCCCGGATCAGATAGGTCAGGGCATCGACGGGGAGTTCCCCGGCCGTGCCGGGCATGGCCGGGCGCTTCGGAACCACCGGCCTGGCCCGCTGGGTGGCTTGCAGAACGTGACGCACGTACAGGATCTTGGCGCGTTGGAACGGGGAACGATTGCCCATGATCAGCCGCCCCTTGCGCAGTGTTTGGCGGTATGGATCAAACTGCACGAAATGCGGTGCCGGCTTCAACTCCGGCTTGCCCAGAGCGATGCGTACGGCTTCGGTGGCGGCCAGGGCGGAGCACAGTTGGCAGGCGATGTTCAGGGACGGGCCTTTTCCGCCCTCAAGGTCCACTCGCGACAAATCCATATAGGCGATGTGCGTCGGACTGGGCGCCAAGCCCATGGCAAAGCGCAGATATTTTTCTTGCGCGGGCAGGCTGTCCTGCACGTCGAAATACTCGTCAAAGCTCATGCCTAGGGGGGAAAAAATCAGCAGGGCCGAGCTGTAGCCCAAAGGACCGGCCGTGATCACGGGAATGCCCATGGCCCGAGCCGTGTTGAACAGGGCCCGGCGGATCTCGAACTGGAAGAAGTCCAGGCCGTCCAGGACCACGTCCACCCCGGTCAGGAACGCTTCCAGGTTGTCCAGGGTCAATCCCTTGTCGAACAGCTTGAGGTCCAGAAACGGATTGATGGCCAGTGCTTCCGAAGCCAACACCTCCAGCTTGGGGCGGCCGAAGGAAGGAACAGCCGCGCCATACTGGCGGTTCACGTTGACCGGTTCAAAGTGGTCAAAGTCGGCCAGATGGAACCGGCCAAAGCCCGTGCGCACGAGATTGATCAGGTGCCCCCCCCCCACTCCGCCCATGCCCGGGATGGCTGCCCGAACCTGGGCCAGCCGTTCCTGCTCGCCCGGGGAAAACAGGCCGATGTTTCTGGAAAAGGCCGATTCACGGTAGGTCTGCGCCGAGTTGATGCCCAGAGACTGCAACGTGGTTGTCAGTGCTTCACGGTCCATAATGCTTCCTTGTTTTTAGTCGATCCGCATAGTTGCTCTGATCATGTCATACCCGAACGCCCATCCCATCCTCGGCCCTCCCTCGATGAAACGCCAGCATTATCGCCGGCAGGACGACCAGATCCCCGACAAGCGCCGTGACCATGACCACCGCGCTCAGGCCGCCGAAGCTGATGGTCGGCACGAAATTGCTGAACAGCAGCACGCCAAATCCGATCACCAGGATCATTGAGGTCGCGCAAAGGGCCGCGCCTTTTTCCAGAGTGGCCTCGCGCAAAGCGTCCGGGATGGACATCCGGTCCGCGCGTCGACGGTTGTATTCCGTCAGAAAATGGATGGTATCATCCACGGCGATGCCCAGGGCCACCACGGAAATCAGGGCCGTGGACGTGTTCAGGGGAATACCCAGAGCGCCCATGATCCCGAAATTGATCACCAGCGGGAAAATGTTCGGGATCAGGCTCAAGGCGCCGATACGCACCGAGCGCAGGGCGAGAAACATGATCAGGCTGATCACGGCCGCGGCAATGGCCAGGCTGTGAATCTGCCCCCAGACCAGGGCGTCGATGATGTTTACATCCTGGACCGCGCGGCCCGTGACCCGGATTTCCAGATCCTGACGGTCCATCATGTCGATGAACTTCCGCAGGGCATCAATGAAGACGGCTTGGCCGGAGGAGCCGTGTTCGGATATGCGGATCAGAATGCGGGCATGGTCATACTCCATCGTGACAAAATCATCGATATCATCGGAATCATAGAGCAACAGGTACTGGGCGACAAGCTCCCGGCTATACGGGATGACATGGAACGTGGCATCCTCGTCATGAAAGGCCTTGTTCATGTCCTTCAGAAAATCCACGAAGGACATGGTTTTATCCACATGGGGCAGGGTCTCGGCAAAATGTTGGATGGTCTCGATCACGACCAGATTCCTCGGGTTCAAGAAGGCTTCCGTGTCCCGGGATTTCAGGGAGACATCCACGGTGCCCACGCCGCTGAGCCGAGTTTCCACAAAATCCAGGCTTTGGCGGATGGGGCTGGAATACTTGAAGTATTCCAAAAGGTTGGTTTCCACCTGAATCGTGGACCCCGCCCAGACGGAGCCGACAACCAGCAAGGCGACGATCATCGATATGCTCCGGGGATAGCCCTGGACCGCGTTCACGAGTCGGCGTAGCGCCGGGCCGAAACGCCGCTCTCGATCCTGTCCGAAATATATGGATTCCGGTTTACAGAGCAGGAGCAAGGGAGGCAGCAGCAGGAAAGAGAAAATAAACTTGAACACCATGCCCGCCGCGGCCACGTAGGCGAATTCCTTGATGGGCGGAACATGGCTGACCGAGAGGGAGAAGAAGCCCACGGCGGTGGTCAGGCTGGTCAGAAAGCAGGGCATGATCACCTTGGCCAGGACGCTCTCCAAGGCCCGGGCCGGGTCGGGACTCCGGCGCAGCACGCTGGTCTTCAGGTTGGAGAAAATATGCACGGTGTCGCCAAGGGCCAGGGCCATGACCAGGGGCGGGACGATGGTGGTCACGTTGTTCAGGGTGATGCCCAGCACGGAGAACATGCCCATGGTCGCGCCGGTGCAGACGGAAATGTTGGCCAGGGCCAGCAGGGTCAGCCGCAGGTTGCGAAAGACCAGCCAGATGGTCAGGGTGATAAACAGGTAGGTCACCGGGATGAACACGGCCACGTCGGCCTTCATGTACCGGCTGAGGCTGAAATTGGTCACGGTCCAGCCGGCCAGATGGAATTCATCCACCAGGTCGCGGTGCTCTTCCAGGATGACGGTTGTGTGCTCCAAAATCCGCTTGCGAAAGCTGCCGTCACCTGTATCACTGAGCTGGGGAAACACGGCAATGGCCGTGGTCCGTCCGTCTTCGGAGATGAGATTGCCCACATACAGCGGGGTCTCCAGGGCCTGACGACGAAGGGTCTCCAGTTCAACCGGGTCTTCGGGAATGCGCTCCAGAAATGGACGCACTTCAAAATAGTCCTGCTCACCATGGATGAAGTCCACATTGGCCAGACTCTGGACCTCCCGAACTTCCGGAATGGAGCCCAGTTGGTCCGTGAGCGCGACGATCAGCGTCAGAAAGGGGGGGGTGAACAGATCAGGATGGGTGAAGGCGACGACAAAGAACTCATCCTCGCCAAAGGTTGCCTTGATGGAGTCGTAAAATGCGACGTCCGGATCATCCTCAAGGGTAAAATAGTCCACATTGTCCACGGTTTGGACATGGGGAAGATGAGCCAGAAACGGCGCGACGAAAAGCAGGGAAAGAATCAGGGAAATAAAGGGATGCCGGGTGACCAGGGTTGGTATACGGTTCATGATCGTTCACGCGCTTTATGCTCCGCGAGAGTGGGCAGGAGGCATGTCAAATGGTGGTGGGACAGGCATCTTGCCTGTTCGTGCAGGCAGGATGCCTGCACCACCCAATTCACAAACGGTACTTCAGTAACAGCCATATCCCTAAACTTGGCGGCGACGCAGCAATTGGGAGTTTTTCAACGGACTGTTAGAAAAAAAACCTGGCCAGTATGTAGACCTGATCATTGTCCCGGTACTGTCCTGGAATCGTGTCTCCTGGTCCGCCGAGGAGATCAAGGCCCAGGGTGAATTCCCAGTTCTTGATAAAGCGCAGGATCACGTGCGGGTTCACAAAAAAACTTTGATCAGTGATGCCGTAATGATAGCGGAGCACGGCCTTCAGATTTCCACGCTGGAATTCCTTGTTTAATTCGCCGTTGATGGAATACTCATTGCGCCCCTGAAACAGGATCGTCGAGTCATGACCAAAAACAACCTGATGTCCAAACTGGACGTTCACATACCAGTCCTGCTCCCCCAGGTGGTCGACGCCCAGGACGTAATGCAGCACGGGCTTGCTCGTGGAGACAAGACTGTCGGTCAGAAGGGAGCGGCGGGCAGAGTATGCGGCCTCGCCCCGAAAACCAAACTGGTCCAGCGTTGTTTCAAATTCCAACCCCAGGGTGTGGGAACGTTTGAAGACCACCTCGATATTTTCCCGCGTCAACCATGCATTGCGCGCAGCCGTTGTGATGGATTCAGGGGAGAGCCCCCCTTCCACATGCAACCCCTTCACGGGAAAACTGCTGATGTGCGGAATTTTTTCCCAAGCATACAAATAGCTTGCGGCCAGGTCCCATCCGCTGATGCTTTTGGAAACGCGAGCGCCCCAGTCTCCATTGGTCGCCCGGCGCGAAGGCGTATTTTCATTGACCGAGAGCGCGGAAAGATACTCCGACATGGGCTCGGGCAGGTTGGAACTCCGGGCGTCCTCTTTGAGATGCCGGAACATGGCCCAATCCGTGTCGAAATAGTCCAGCCTGGACGATTCGAAAAACGGCACATACACGCCTTCCACGGTGAACCAGTCCGGAAAGAAGCGGACTCTGGCCATCCAATTGGGTATTTTGCGGTCCTCTCTCGGCGGCAGGAGAAACTCCCGGAGATCTTGCGGGTTGAGATTATCCACCGGACTGATCTCATCGGTCTTGCCCCACCGCACCCGTTGCCGCCCCAGGCGGACTTCCCAGGGAGCTTTGGCCCAGTGCATGAAGCCCTCAAACAGATCCAGATCGTAGTCCTCGGTTGTGTTGTCCGGCCCAAACCAGAGATAGTCGGACTGTAGGGAAGCCAGGAAAAACAGGGAGGATTCAGAGGGCCGGCCCGCCCTCTCGGAAAGGTGCCGCCCAGGCGTCCATCTCCCTTCCAGGCGGATGCGATGACGCAGCATGCGATCATGTTCAAAAGTATCGGATCGCTGGGTATCCAGGGCGGTTTTCAACTCCATGAAGCCGCTCAGGTCAAAGGCTTTTGGCCAGACTCGGGAATCGTTCCCAGCAGGAGTCCGCTCGCCCGGCCCAGATGGTTCAGATGGCTCAGAAAAGATCAGCACTTCGCGCGCGTCGCCCTGCGCAGTGGACGCCAAAAGGGCATCGGCCCCGGCCGCTGAAAGGGCCGACGCCGAACACAGATGGTGGAAAAAGAGCACGGCCAGCAGGATGAGCGGTCCGCGGCGAAATTTCGGCATATGTTTCTCGGATATCTCCCTGAATTTGGTGGTGCAGGCATCCTGCCTGCACGGACAGGCAAGATGCCTGTCCCACCATTTTGACAATGCCTCCTGCCACACTCTCGCGGAGCTTCCATAAAGCAACGTTGACTGTAACTACTCAGTACATTTTGTGTCCGATCTTGCTCCGGCAATCGGTGTCGGGGTCGGCGCTTCGCTATCGGAGTCGGAATCGAAACAGGAAGAATTTTGAACGCATCCCATCGTTTTCGATCCCGATCCCGATTCCGATTCCGACCCCGGCAACAGAATTACTCTGTGCTGAGTAGTTACCGTTGAATTACCAATTCTCCAGGTTCAGCTGTGTAAACAAATTGTCCGACAAACCCAGGTCGTACCGGATGTCCCTGGTTTCCAGCGTGGTGCTGTGTCCCGAGGGGAGGTCCTCCATGATCACTTTGGTCTCTGTCCAGATTCCCTGGATATTCTCAAGCTGCAAGACTCGATACTGCTTGATGTGCTGATCGCGGTCGTCAAAATAATCAATTTTCAGGGGTACGCTTAAGTCTTGGGCAATCCACAGCCGGACCAAACCGTACTGGGATTGTGTTTCCGGTTTTGGTCGACTTTCAAGGATCCATGTTTCGACCCCGCTAAGATTCGCGACTCCGGCGATGAGATATTCGAAGTCGTCCACCGGGCGACGCTCCATGTCTTCATAGGTGAAGTCCGTATTCACGAAGCTCCGGTTTTTCTGTGTCGTTGCGATGCGCCGGGTCCGGTTCAGGGCCGGCAGGAAGAGAAACTGCTCGGTCCCGCCCTGACCGTCCTCAATGGAAAGAAAGCCGGTTCCGTTGATATCCGCCGGCGAGGTGAAACGCATGATTGTTTTTCGGATCGGGCCGTCCGCCTTGGCGAGGACGGTCATTTCCCGCACTCTTCTCTGACCGCCGGCACTGATCAACTCCATGAGCACCTGGCTTTGGGAGTCTTGCCCGAGATCTCGATCATGGACCTGTTGCGCCACCTCGCGGCCTGAGGGAACAGTTTGGTCGGTGCTCCAGGTGATCACGGGCAGAGTGAAATAGAGAAGGAAGGTGGCTACAATCACTCTGTTTATCATACTCGTCCAACCGCCTTACTGCACAGGGTAATTTTGTTCTCGATGCTTCTCACGCTCTACCGGTTCGGTATCGAAATCGAAAGCGATTTCTGATATATTTTTCGATTTCGATTTCGATTTCGATAGCGATTTCGATTGATGTTGGCGCTCTCCCTGGGAACACGCTGACCCCAGGCATCTACTGTATCGGTATTATTTACAGATAACAAAATTGTCCTGCCTCACTGCATATTTGCCCGGACATCGGCGGTGATGAGGTCTCGCAACCCGGGATAAAAAGAACTAAGAAATTTTGCCTGCCTTCCATCCAGTATCTCCAAAATGTCAGTTCTCAGTCTGATAAAAAAAGCGAACGTCTCCTCGGACATCGGTTTTCTGAGGGGAACGCATGTGTTGAAAACGATTTCCGCGTATTTGCCTGATTCATCACAAAAAAAGGAGTGAAGATTGCTTTCGAAGGCGAAGTTGGCATAGGCTTGCCGGGATCGTTGCCCGATCAAGTCCAGATTCAGGCGCAGGGCCACGGCGGGAGCGTTGACCTCGGCATAAAACCGTTCCGGTCCAAAGTCTTCAAAGAGAAATAAGGTCTTGTAAAACGAGACGTGCTTGGGATTGACCATGATGCACAGGTCGTTGACCCCGGTGTACATGGAATAGCGCAGGATGGCCCGGGAAAGATAAACAAAAAAATACTCCCAGCGGTTGCTGGAATGCGTTGCCAGGCTGGATATCTCGGCAATCCTTCTTTTCCTGGAGCGCAACCTGTTCAATTCCGCCCCGTACAAGGCGTCCATGGGCAAGCCGAAAAATGTGCTGTCCCCTATTTGAGTCACCGTGGAAATGACCCTACGGTATTCGCGAAACAGGAACGTCGTTGTTTGGGGCAGAAGTGAAAAAATATTATAATGCAACGAAACGGAACCGTCCGCATGCACATAGCCTGCATTGACATACTCCTCATGCACCAGGGCGAAGGATTGTTCAAAATCATCTTGTTCCTCGGCGAGCTTGATGCTTGGTCGATCAATTTTTTCCAGATTGACCTTGAGCAGCGATGAACGCCGGAGGCGGATGGTTCTTCTCCGTTCAAGAGCGTGTTCCTGTTGATCTTGGATAATCATGGGGTAGGCGTCAAATTGTTTATGTGAGTTTTGATATCCGGATAATGATATTGCAGAGATGCTATCTGTAACGCATTGAGTTCATGAAAAATTTCCTTTCTGATGTTCAAGAAGTACAGGAAATCCTCATAGTCCATTGGCTTTCGCTTTGTTGGACAGATATTGTCGCCTTCAATTTCCTCCATCGTGCTGTTTACCTTGCAAAAGAATGCATAAAGATTTGTCTCGAAATCTAAATCTCCATAAGCTTGATTCAACTTTCCTTCTATACTGTCATAATTTATCCGCAAGGCGACTGCTGGAGCACCTACGGTTTCATAATATTTTTCTTCACCAAAATCTTCAAAAAGAAATATGGCCTTATAGAATCTGACATGTTTTGGGTTGACCATGATACAGATATCATTGACCTTGCTCAATTTGGAGTATTCGAACATGGTCTTGCACAGATAGACCATCAGGTTGCACCAACGCGCTTCCTTTGGTGTCGCCAGGGCGGAGAGTTCCGTGACGATACGGCCTTGATCACGCAACGTGTTCAGTTCGTCGTGGTACAAAATATCCATGGGCAGACCGAATTCAGGGCTGTCGAAAATCTGCGTCAGGGTGGAGATGACGCTCAGATAGCTTTTGAAAATGAAAACACAAGTGGAAGGCAAAAAATTATAAACAGTGTATGAGAGTTTGGATGGGTGAGCTTGTTTGATGTATCCCTGCTCAAGATATTCCTTGTAAACAAGGGCAAAGGACTGACGCCATTCATCACGAATTTCCGCGACCTTGATGGCAGGCCGGTCTATGTCGTCCAGGTTCGTCTTGAGCAAGGCTGAACGCCGAATCCGGATGGTTCGTCGGCGTTCGTGCATCAATGCAGCATTGTCGATGGATTCCATACAAATTCCCCTGACGGATCACCCGCCGATCCCCGGTCTTGCGCGGCAATTTCGAGATCATCCCATCTGGTGCATATACCATTGCCCGGCCAAGGTGAGGCCGTCATGGACGGAATAGCCCGGGCGGTAGCCGAGAAGGTTTTGAGCCTTGCCGATATCGGCCAGGGAGTGGCGGACGTCCCCGGCTCGGAAATCCTGGTAACGTGGTTTTACGGCGGAGATGGCGGGATTTTCAGTGGCCACCAAATCCCGAATGTGCGTGAAGAGCTCATTCAGGGTGGTCCGCTGACCAAATGCCACGTTGTAGACCTGGTTCACAGCCTGCTCCCTGGTCGCGCCCGCGGCCAGGATGTTGGCCTGAATCGTGTTTTCGATATAGCAGAAATCCCGGCTGGTCTCGCCGTCGCCGTTGATGAATGGCACGTCCCCCTGAAGCAGGGCGGCAAACCATCTGGGAATCACCGCGGCGTACGCGCCGTTCGGATCCTGGCGTGGACCGAAAATATTGAAATACCTCAAGCCGATGCACTTGAAGCCATAGCAGGAGGCGAAAACTTCCGCGTAGAGTTCGTTGACGTATTTGGTCACGGCATAGGGAGACAAGGGTCTGCCGATGGCGTCTTCATGCTTGGGAAGGCCCGGATGATCGCCATACGTCGAGCTGGAGGCGGCGTAGACGAATCGTTTGACCATGTTGTCCCTTGCCGCCAGGAGCATGTTCAGGTGTCCGGTGATGTTGTTCGAGTTGGCCTCTCCGGGATCTTCCAGGGACCGCGGCACGCTGCCCAGGGCGGCCTGATGCAGAACGTAGTCCACGCCGCACATGGCATGCCGACAAGACTCCAGGTCGCGAACGTCCGCTTCGTGAAACTGGAACCTGGCCCATTGGTCGGCACCCACCAACTCCCGGACCTCATCCAGATTCCTCTGGTGGCCGGTGGAGAAATTGTCCAGACCGACCACGTGCTGGTCCAGCTTCAAAAGCGCCTCCAGCAGATTGGATCCGATGAAACCGGCCACTCCCGTGACCAGCCAGGTCTTCGGGGCGGTGCGCAGTTGGGCGAGCAGTCGTGGATAGGTATCGTCTTGGGTCATGATTTTTCTTTTGTATCTACTCAGCATTTTGTGTGTCCGCTCTTGCTCCGGCAATCGGAGTCGGGGTCGCTATCGGAGTCGGAATCGAAACAGGAGGAATTTAGAACGCATCCCAGCGTTTTCGATCCCGATCCCGATTCCGATTCCGACCCCGGCAACAGAATTACTCTGTGCTGAGTAGTTACAGGGACTCTTCGAAAACTCGTTATGCTCCTATCAAAAACCATCCGGATCCCGCCCGCCGCCCCCGCTTAATCACTGTCCTTTCGCGGCTCTGCCCGCCATGAAATATTCCCCCCGCGACAGTGGCCTTGCATCCCGTGAAAAGGCAGGCCTACGATCTTGTAAATCGCGTTCACGGGCTTGATCCTGGATGCAGCACGCCAGAAATTCGTCCGCGGTTTCATCCGCCATCGGCCTGGAAAACAGGTAGCCTTGAGCATAATCACACCCCATTTCGGCCAGCAGTTTCAACTGGTCTGGAGTTTCCACCCCCTTGGCGGTGACTTCTATTCCCAGGCCATGGGCCAACGTAATGGTGGTCCAGACAATATCCTTGCTCGTGCTATGTTCGCTCAGACTTGTGATCACGGACCTCTCGAGTTTCACATTATCGACGGGCAGCAAGGAAAAGCCCCCTAATTGACGGAACAAGGACTGACCCGTGCCGACGTCGTCAATACTCAATTGAACGTCCTGTTCCTTCAAACGCAGAAGCAGTTCGCCGGTATTCTGGAAATGCGTCATGTCCTTGCTCGGAAAATCCAGCACCAAGCTTCGTTCATCCAGGCTCGAAACTTCAAGCGCGGACTCGATGCAGTGCATAATGCCCGGAAAGGTGATTCGCTTCATGGACAGGTTGACGCAGATGGACAGCAGCGGGTGACCGGCATGTCTGTTTTGCCAGGAGTGCATCCGCGCGCAGGCCTTGTGAAGCACCAGTCGGGTCAGGGGGATGATCTGGCCGTCTTGTTCGACAAGAGAAACGAAATCAGCTGGATATAACAGGCCCCGGCGAGGGTGTTCCCAGCGGATCAGGGCCTCGAAGCCGTTGATCCTCTTGCTGCTGACCTGGAAGATAGGCTGGTAGTGCAAACAGAACTCGCCCCGGTCCATGGCCCCGGGAAGGTCGTGCCGGAGGTCGTCTCGACCGTTGGACAACGGTTGATTGGAGAACCTCTGCAGGTGGATCGAACCTTTTTTCTGGATTTTGGCGTTGTACATGGCCAGATCCGCATCTCGCAACATCTCGGAGGAGGATGCATACCCCGAAGACAGAACCAATCCCGTACTGACGGTGCAGACAAATTCGTGCTGGTCGTTGATCAGTGTCGGGTCGGCCAGTTCCTCCTGAATCCGATGAAGGATGTGCATGGCCTCTTTTTCATCCAGAATATCCTCCAGCAGGATGACGAACTCGTCTCCGCCGAACCTGGATACCGTATCCACTTCGCGCACGCATTTCATGATTTTCCGAGCCACCTCGACAAGCAACGTGTCGCCAGCAACATGGCCGAAGGTGTCATTGATGTGCTTGAAGTTGTCGATATCCAGAAAGGCCAGGGCAAACAACGCATCGTGACTGCGTTTAAGCTGCTGCAGGGCCATCTCGATCCTGTCCATGAACAACGCCTTGTTGGGCAGACCGGTGAGCTGGTCATGAAAGGCCTGATGCAGGAGTTGCCTTTCCATTTTTTTTCGCTCCGTGATGTCCTCGAATACTGCGATGAAGGCGTAATCGCACTCAGCCTGATTCTCGACGGTGTATGCGTCCAGGAGCAGTTGGCGGGGTTCTCCCTGGCCGGACCGGACCTCGAGTTCAAACCTGTCAACCGCCCCGTGTTCACGAATCTCTCGGAAAAGATCGAGATATTGAATGGGAGCAAGACAGTTTTCCTGCCACCATGTCATACCTTGGGCCTGCGTAACCGCTTCGGGCGAAGAGCCCAGGATATCCGCCAACGCTTTATTCACAAAGAAGATGCGTCCATCCGCGGCGATCTTGGCAAGTCCGCGTCCGGACAACTCAAAAATACGCTGGTAATGATCATGGACTTGGCCGGACGCATCCGGTTCGCATGGCTTCAATCGCCTTTCCTGGACCACCAGCAGCCTGACCAGGGTATCACTGCCAAGGGCACCCGGAATGTGAAGCACCGTCAGGGACACCGGCATGGTCGCCCCGCTCAGGGCCACGATTTCCCCGGACGCCGTGCCCCCCTGCTGATCTGGAAACATGGACGCCGTGCTGATGTCGCCATGGAAACGGACCACGGAAGTGAGGGGAAACCGCGTTCCGTTTCCGCCAATTTCAAGGCCCGTCAACGCGGCAAAGGCGGAATTCCAGTGGATCATCTCGTCTTGGCCGTCAATGACGCAAAAGGCCGGGCCATGCTGTTCCAGCAGGACAAAGAGGGCGGCATTCTGGTCGAACACACTATTCCATTGTTCGATGCCTTGCAGCAGCTCGCCGACCCCCTGGGATTCCGCGGAAACGCCCGACCAGTGAAGTCGGCAAAAATTGTGTCGGATACGTCCTTCAAGGACCACGAAAATGCAAACCCGCAACAGGGTATTGAAGGCGTCCAGGGGCAACCCCTCTTGGGGAAATTGCAGCAGCACCGGACTGTGCTGCTTTTCCTGGAATTTGCTGGTGATGTCCTTCAGGAATGGACGTAAACAGGACAGATCCACCTGCAACCCGACCATGTCCACGCTGATGTCGCAGACCTCGTATCCTTGATCCGCGGCCTCGCGACGTTCCTGTTCCAGGCGACTGAACAGCAGGGAGAGGGACAGCTTGCCGTTGCGCAGAAAACCGCCGGAATCAATGAACGTGATCTGATCGGGACGCAGTCCCTGCCCCTCAAGTTCCGTGATCACGCCCCGAAAAGAGGCGTGGCGTGTTGAATCCGGGTCCATGACGCAGAGACACTTGGCCCGTCTTTGGACCATTCCGAGCCAGTGGGCGCGGTTGTTCCTGAGCAGATCATCCGGCCCGCTGTAGAGCATGGCGAGCCGATCCTGGGGACGGATGGACGAGAAGGTTTTTGGGGTATGAAGCATCATGGCCTTGAGTCGCGGTTTGCGGTTCCCTGATGACGGAGGAAGTCCCAGCGTGCCTCTGGGCAAGACCAGCAGCTTCTTGATGCAACCGTCTCCAGGAGGCGCGCCTTGCTTCGGAAAGAACCATGAGTCGTCGTCATTTCTTCAAGATGCATGCCAAGGCATCCGTCGCGACTATTTATTTTTTAATGAGTAATTTAAAACTATTAGGAGAGACTGCCCAACAGGACATGGTCGACGCGGGATTTTTTCCTGGTTCCGCATCCGGCTTTGCAGGATTTCAGATTTTCAGGGAGCGTTCTTATTTTGGCAGGCATGCAGCGGCCTGAGGGGACTCGCACACCATCGGCATCACCCTTGAAAAAGCGAATCCAGATTTTGCAATCATCCGCATATCCTGGATTACTCACTATGCGTTCCGGACTGTTATTTGCTCTGAGATCCCAACGGGATTCTTGAAATTTGTGCCAGCTCTTACTCCGGCAATCGTTGCATATTCCAACTCCCTGAAGGGGATGCGTCGTAGAGCCGGTGGTTTCAACCACCGGTATACAATGCACAACGATTTCAAGTCCTGAAGGGACGACATGTGGCAGTTTCAACTGCTGACGTCGTCCCTTCAGGACTTGATCCGTAATCCACTCCGACCGGTGGTTGTCGATATTCTTTACACTGTTTCTGTTGCTGAAAAACACAAACATTTAGCATGATACAACTTTTTTATTTACGCGCTTGGTCACTGGTGTCAGGAAGTTTTACAATGGATCGTCTGCTGCATTGACAGGTTTCGTTCACCATTGATTCCGATCTGTTGATCAACAAGATAAATTGTTTATTTTCAAGCAACTACTTTTCAAGTTCGCAATTACGGTCATGCCTTGGCCGGGTTATTGCTCAGTACATAGCGTTCCATGTTTCTCTCGTTGTCATGCCAGGGCAACCAAAAGGGAATTCTCATCAACATCAATTGAAAGGAGGTTCGGAATGAAACCCAAATTAGTATTGATCATAGCAATTGCTGCATTCACCGCGCTTTTCTCCCCCTCCCCGGGATTGGCCCTGCCGATACTGGGTGATGATTTGGCGAGCTTTTCGGTGCTGGGCGCCTCGACGGTGACCAATGTCCCCACGAGCACCATCGTCGGAAGTGTGGGTGTCTGGTCGAGTGGAGGGGCGAATGCGATTACGGGTTTTATCTCTGAACCCGGCGTTGCGGTGTCGGACCCGCAGGTGACAAGTGGGAATGTCCACGCGGGCACCGCGCTTGCGGAATTGGCTCAAGGCCAGCTCACCACCGCGATAACCAATCTCGGTTCTCTGGGTACAGGCACCCTCTTGGCTGAGGACCTGGCAGGACTCACACTTTTTCCAGGCGTCTATACCGTTCCCGCGGGAACGACCAATTTGTCCGGGACCCTGACGCTCGACGGCCAGGGCAATGCCAACGCCGCCTGGGTTTTCCAGATGCCGTCAACACTGATCACCTCGCCCAACTCGGTGGTGAACATGATCAATACCGGTTCAAGCGCCGGGCTCTTCTGGAATGTCGGCAGCTCCGCGACCATTGATGTAAACACTACATTTAAGGGAAACATCCTCGCGTACACAAGTATCTCGTTGAACACCGTCTCTACAGTTTTATGCGGTAGAGCCTTAGCGAATAATGGTGCCGTGACGTTGCAGCAGAACAGCCTTTCCGGCTGTTTGAGCGGCGGCCTTGATGTTGACGGCACGGTGGTCACCTTCCTTCCGTACGAGTCAATTGGGAATGGTGGGAATGGCGGAATTCCACCCATTCCAGAACCCTCCACCTGGCTCCTCTTCGCAACCGGACTCCTTTGTCTTATGGGCTTTAGCCGAAAGAAGTTCAGGAGCAAGGCTGAATAAAAATGGGATTGTCCAAAGCCCAAAGCAATAACCGTCGCAGGTTGAATACCCGTGACGGTTATTTTTTTGTAACTACTCAGTACATTTTGTGTCCGATCTTGCTCCGGCAATCGGTGTCGGGGTCGGAATCGGATTCGGAATCGAAATAGGAAGAATTTAGAACGCATCCCAGCGTTTTCGATCCCGATCCCGATCCCGATTCCGATTCCGATTCCGGCAACAGAATTACTCTGTGCTGAGTAGTTACATTTTTTTTTTGGGGGAGGGTGTCAGCGGCCACCACGATCTAACGAAACCTCCGGGATTGCAGAAACTTCTCAGTTCAACGGAATGGAATGGAGTGCTTTTTGAGGAGTTCGTAGAACCTGGCCCTGGAAATGCCGGAAAGGCGCAGGACTTCGGGCAGGTCGTGACCGACACGCCGCATGATTTCATGAATGTATTCCCGTTCCAGGGCACTGACGGTCTGTTCCCGCAGTTCCCGCAGCGTCGGGAGGTCTTTGGCCATCAACGCACTCGCCTTGACGGACTCTGATTCCGAAAAGCCGAGTCCCGGAAGGGTGCGGGAGGAATTCAGGGCGGGCTCAATCACGGAGGCTTCAAGGTCTTCGACGAAAGCGCCCCGCTGCTCTTCCGGTTCGCCCTGCCGCGGGACTTTGGGAATCTGGGGAACCTCGTGAACCGACGAAAACTGGGCCTGGCTGGAGGATTTATGATCCTTGCGCAGGCATGCCTTTTTTGCCTTGATCCGCATCTCCATGGGTAAATGCTGCGGATAGAGGATCGGCTCGTTTCTGGCCGAAACCAGGACGTTCTCCAGGGTGCCGAACAACTCACGGACATTGCCCGGCCAATCGTAGTTCAACAGCGCCTCGGTGAATTCCGGCGACATGCCCTTGGTGGGCAGTCCGTATTGTTCACAGACCGTGTTCATATGGTGGACGGTCAGTTCCTTGATGTCCTCACGCCGGTCGATCAGGGACGGAAGTTGAATATGCATGGATTTCAGGCGAAAGAGGAGGTCCTGACGAAACGTGCCGGCCTGGGTCATGGCCTCCAAATCCTGGTTCGTGGCGCAGACCAGCCGGAAATTGCTCTTGATTTCCCTGTTGTCCCCAACCTTGCGGAAGCGATGTTCCTGGAGGACGCGCAGAAACTTTTTCTGAACAGACAGGGGCAGTTCTCCCACTTCGTCCAGAAACAGGGTTCCGCCATCCGCCTTGATGATCAGCCCTTCCCGAAGCGAATCAGCGCCCGTGAACGCCCCCTTGACGGAACCGAACAACTCGGACTCGACGAGGTTTTCGTGAAGAGTCGCGCAATCCACAATAACAAAGCGCCCCTTTGCTCTGGCGCTGTTCTCGTGAACGGCCCTCGCGAAAAGCTCTTTGCCCGTACCGGTCTCGCCCGTGACAAGCACCGACATGTCGCTCTCCGCGGCCTGGGCCAAGTGATCGAAACATGCCTTGATCCGAGGGCTTCGACCAACAATGCCGTTGACTTTCAGGGCCCTCAGGCCTGTGCATGTCTTTTTCTCACGGTATTGCAAGGCCCGGATCAACGGCAACAGCATCGACTTCAGGGAAGACGGCTTTTGAACATAATCCCATGCGCCGTTGCGGATGGCCAGTTCGGCGCCGTCCGGATCGGACTCGCCGGTAATGATGATCACCTCCGGGGGCTTGCTCCCGCGGTTGATCGTCGGCAACGCCTCCAGGCCGTTGCCGTCGGGCAGGCGGACATCCAGGAAAACCACGTCGAAGTCAAAGAGTTCAAGGAGTTCAAGGCCCTTGCGGATGGTATGCGCGCACTGAACATCATATCCCAATCGAAGGATCTTTTTAGACAGGACGTTGCAGATGATCTTGTCGTCATCAATGATCAGGACAAGAGTCCTTTTCCCCTCCCCGAACCGACCAGGATCATCCGAATGAAAAGGTTCCGGCATGGCGTCCTGATTGCCAGCCCGGGGGGAATCAACCTGGCTATCCATCAGGATATCCCTGGGGAAAGCGTCGGGGGAATGCATCGAGGAAGGTAGACATGGACCGTCGTGCCCCGACCTTGACGGCTGTCCAGGACAACGCCACCGCCCAGTTTCTGCGAGACGGCGTGAACGATGGGCAGCCCCATGCCCGTGCCTCCCGCGCTTTTCCTGGTGGTAAAGAGCGGTTCAAAGACCTGGTCGCGTATTTCCTCAGGGATGCCTCGGCCGTTGTCCCTGACCGCAAGGTGCAGGTATTCACCCTCGGGAAGCTGATTGTCGTAAACAGCCAGGGGGCCTTCAAGTATTGCCTCGGCCAGGGTCACTTTGATTGCGCCCTGACCGTCCATGGCCTGGGCTGCGTTGGTGCAGAGGTTCATGAGGATCTGATGCATATGCGTGGATTCGGCGACGAGCTGCCAAGTGGTCGGCTGTAATTTCTGGACGATGCGCACGCCTTTGGGCAACAACCCGCGAGTGACGGCAATGGCGCTCTGAACAAGATCAAGGCCGGCCGATGGAAGAACAGTCGGGGAACCCTGGCGCTTGAAAGTCAAAATCTGACTGACAAGTTTTTTGGCGTCTTCAGCGTATCCCAGGGCCAGCTCCAGATCCGTGCGCACGGGGTCGCCATCCTCAAGCTGCTCCGCGGCCAGTTCAATGGAGCCGATGATCCCTCCGAGAATGTTGTTGAAATCATGCGCGGTCCCCCCGGCCGCGATCCCGATGGCCTCCAGCTTCTCGACATTGCGGATGCGTCGCTCCAAACGCACCTCATGCGTCACGTCGCACAGGATGGCGACGTAATTGGTGATCGCCCCATCCGGGCCCTTCAGGGGGGAAATCTGTGCCCTGGTGTCGCGGCGCGAACCGTCCTTGCACCGCACGACAAAACTCCCATGCCAGATGCCTTTGTCGAGCATCAGTTTTTCCATTTTGTCTTTTTCCGGCAGGCAGGCGTGCTGGAAAAAGGGCAACAGGTTCATCTTTCCCGAGAGAACCTGTCGTCGGTCCAATCCGGTCATTTTCAAGAACGCTGGATTGACGTAGCTGATCCCCCAGTTGGTGTCCGTGAGCACGACACTCTCGGGCACGCGTTCGATGATCGAGGCCGTGCGCAACAGTTCGTCCTGAGCGGCGATCTTCTCACGGGCATGGGTGTCCCTGGTCCGGAACCGCGCCTTGTCGCCGACCTGCTGATGGGGGTTGTGAATAACGTAGACTGCTCCAACGGTGGTGTTGCTGGAGTCGTTGAACGGCGATACCGTGATCTGGAAAAATCCCCCCAGACGTTCAGAATGGATTGTCTGCTGAAGAACGTTTTTCTTCGCGGAGGAAGGATATTCTTGTTCAGAGGATAAACGAGGCAGGTAAAAATCAAAGAGTTCGTCACACTTTTTGCCGATCAATGCGCTTGGATGCATATTGAAATGCCGTGCAAAAGACATATTGACTCGTTTGATGACATTCTTCCTGTCCACAACGCATATTAAGTCATGGACTGAATCAATAGTATGCTCCAGCTCTTTCTTTGCGCTGAAAACAGCATCATTAACGCCCATGCTGTTTTCCGCGATTTTTGAAAATACCGTAAATGCACCGGTAAATTCTTGAATATTTCGTGGGAACGGAAAGACGGACACGCCAAGATGAACGAAAGCGCCATTCTTTATCGGAAGCTGGATGTCAAAAGAGATATTTTTTCCGTTTCCGAGCAAGAGCATCTGGTGATGGATCAAATTACGCTGATGTTGCGGAACAAGAGCATCGAGCCTTACCCCGAGGACATCGAATGACGTAAAACCTGTCAACTGATAAAATGTATTGTTGGCATAGGAAATCCTTCGTTGGGCATCAAGCATTACCAAAGGGACATTGATCCACTCCACAAGCGTCTTGAAGAACTGCTCACCTCCGTTTGGGTTCACGAATGCGGGAGGGCATGACGATCCCCTCCCAAGGACTCCAGCCAAAGGCAGCGAAGAGTGATAATTCATGATCGATGTCTCCGTGGGTCTTCGATGCTACCGATGTCGGCGATGGATTCGTGGCGGCGACGAAACAGGGAAATCCGGCCCTTCCCCCGTGATCGCGCGGCACTCCTCAGTCTCGGATTATAGAAGAAAAGTAACTACTCAGTTCATCCGAGTAATGCGGCCTGGATACCCGCCTTCGCGGGTATGACTGATTCGGAGGCGGCATGGCAAAACAAGTCATTCCCGCGCAGGCGGGAATCCAGTGCCGGGATGAGGCATTGCCCTCGATGTGCTGATATAGTTACGAAGAAAATTACATATTACGGACCGAAATATCCTCTTCAGATAGCCTCGTCTGTAGGGGAATCTCTTATTTATGCGGGAAATAATCTCTGGTGGAGGCGAGAATATTTCCCGGAAGAGGCGAAAAAGGTGTATCTACTCAGCACATTTTGTGTCCGCTTTTGCTCCGACAATCGGGGTCGGCATCAGAATTACTCTGTGCTGAGTAGTTACAAAAAAAATCTGTAACTACTCAGCTCATCCGAGTAAAAGCGGCCTGGATACCCGCCTTCGCGGGTATGACTGACTTGGAGACGGCATTGAAAAACACGTCATTCCCGCGAAGGCGGGAATCCAGCGTCGGAATGAGGCTCTACCCAGGATGTACTGAATAGTTACAAAAATCTCATGGAGAAGAAGAAAATCCCCCGGGAGAAGACAGGAATTTCTCCCGGGAGACACAGAGGAGGGTGTTTGATGCGTTGATCGAAGGGGCGTTGGGGGAATGCTTGCTTAGGCGTGAAACGAATCTGCCCTGGGGCTCAATCCTTCCACTGGTCCACATCAATCAGGCCGATCCTGACCGCGTAGCGGATCAGGTCCATGGGCCGCTGGAGTTCGAGCTTGCGCATGATGTTGGTGCGGTGGTTCTCCACGGTTTTCGGGCTGAGAAAAAGCCGCTTCGCGATTACCTTGGTCGAGTGCCCTTCCGCCAGCAGCCGAAAGATCTCCTGCTCGCGGGGGGTCAGGCTCCCGTACTCGCCGTTGGTGCCGGACGACCGCCCGTCAGGATGATTCACGATTCCCAGGACCACCTCACGGGAAACCGAACTGTCCAGAAAAAACTCGCCGTTGGCCACGACTTCCAGGGCCTTCAGCAACCCTTCTCCGGCGGATTCCTTGACCACATATCCCAGGGCCCCGGCCTGGAAGGCCTCGCTGATGTAGTCCATTCTGGAATGCATGCTGACGACCAGGATATGCGTCTCGGGCAGGACGCTTTTCAGGCTCCGGACCAGATCAATGCCGCTCTCCCCGGGCAGGGATATGTCCACCAGGGCAAGATCGGGTCGCAACGACTTGGCCTGTCGAAGTCCCTCCTCCGCGTCACCGGCTTCTCCCGCCATCTCGAATGTCGGGCTTCGAAGGATTATGGCCTTGAGGCCCTCCCTGTAGAGCGGGTGGTCATCAACAATCAACACTGTCTTTTTCGGAATCATACCGGTTCCTTGTTCGACTTTGCTTCCCAAATGGTAACTACTCAGCACAGAGTAATTCTGTTGCCGGGGTCGGAATCGGAATCGGGATCGGGATCGAAAACGCTGGGATGCGTTCTAAATTCTTCCTGTTTCGATTCCGAATCCGATAGCGAAGCGCCGACCCCGACACCGATTGCCGGAGCAAGATCGGACACAAAATGTACTGAGTAGTTACCCCAAATGACAGCTTGGGCCGCCCTTTCAGGGCTCTTTTGTTTTCTCATCGCCATCCTCATCGCCATCCCGGGGCGTTGCCCCGGGCTATCGTATGCCGACCCTTTGGGGCTTCAAGCTAGCCCTGAAAGGGCGAAATAGTCAGCCCAGGGCAACGCCCTGGAGAAACGTCCCCCAACAACCATTCAGCCCTGAAGGAGCGGCCTCAAAGGGTGAAACGCTTCCAAAGAAATCATGACGCTCCCCTTGGCACATCAGTAAATATTGTAACTATTCAGCACCGAGTAGTGCCGTTGCCGGTGTCGGTGTCGGTATCGGAATCGGGATCGAAAAGGGTGGGGCTCGTTCAATTATTCTCCGTTCCGATGCCGATACCGATAGCGACCCCGACCCCGATTGCCGGAGTAAGAGCGGGTAAGATGTGCTGAGTAGATACTAAATATTTAACCTCAAACAGTATAAATTGAAGTCGGTATCGAAATCGAAATCAAAAAAACAAGTGCGTCACCGAAGACGGCTTTAGCAATTTCTACACCATTTCGATTTCGACCACGCCCCGCGCTCTTTACGTCATGTGATGGAACACTGTTATCAGAGGGGAGTTCGACCAGAATTCTCGTTCCTTGCCCTATGCGCGACTGGATGCGCATCGTTCCCCCGAGCAGGGTGGCCCGTTCCAGCATGCTGCGCATGCCCATGCGCTTTTCCAAGATCGCGCTCGCCAGCCGTTGCACCGGATCAAAGCCGAGGCCGTCGTCTTCGATCCGCAGGATGATGCCTGAAAAGGACTTCACCACTTTCACGGTAACCCGATGGGCATGGGCATGCCTCTGGATATTGCGCAGGCCCTCCTGAATCAGACGGTACAGATTGATGTCCATGTCCCCGCCCAGGGCCAGGTCTTCAAGGCCCGCAAGGCTCAGATCCACGTCAATGCCGGTTTTTTCCCTGAACTCGCTAACGTGCTGCTTAATGGTCTGCGCAAATCCGAACTGCTCCAGCCCCAAAGGGTGCTGTTCATAGGCCATATCCCGGATACCCGAGATGGCCTTGCCAATTTGACTGGAAAAGCCCGCGATCCTGTCCAGAATTTCCGGACAGAGGTCAGGATAACTCTGGCCCAGTTCGTCCAGGCCGATTTTCACGGTCACAAGATCCTGCCCCACACCATCATGCAGTTCACGGGAAACCATCCTCCGCTCGTCCTCATGGCCCAGGATGAGCTGCCTCGATAACTCTCGCTGGGCCTCCTCAGCCTGCTTGCGGGCCGAAATGTCCTGAACCTGTGCCATGTAGCCGATCACGGCGCGGCGCGGCTTCGAACCTAACGGGGTAATCTGCACATCCAGATACAATGTTCCGGTCTTTGTTGTTCCATACGCTTCACGGGCCGCGGGGTTCTGACAATCAAAGGACACCACCTCGCTGACCTTGCCACCTTTCAGCAACCTTCGCCTTGCTTTTCTGCTCAGAAATGGATCGTCGAAAAGCGCTATGCCTTTGATTGGACTCTCATCATGTATTCCGTAAATTTTCTGGAAGGCCTTGTTCATCGACCGCATAATACCCAGTTCGTTATACACCGCAATGCCGATGGGCGATGCATAAAAAACGCTATCAAACTGCTCTTCTTTCGCCTGGACCAACATCTCGTTGGCTCGCTTGCGATCGGAAATATCCTTGATGACAACCCGACACACCGGAGTACCGTCGAGGTCCCGCGCCGCGGTGGCGGTCAGGTCCGCCCAGATGTGGCTGCCGTCCGATCCGACCAGCCGGAGCTCGCATTTCTGAAGTTCGCCCGTCCCAAAGAGTTTTTTGCGAAACAGGTAGTAGATGTCCTGGTCTTTCTTGTAAATGAAGCGGGAGATCGGCTGCATGAGCAGGGCGCTTCGTTCCGTAGCCAGCAGGACCGAGGCGGCGAGATTGGCCTCCAGGATCAGTCCCGGCTCGGAGAGGGTGACGTAACCCACCGGGGCCAGGTCATAAAGCTCGAAATAGCGCGCCCGGCTTTGCTCCAGGGCTGCCTGGGCGTGGCGAAGCTCCTCGTTCTGCAGTTCCAGCTCGATCTGATGGACCTGGTACTCGTGGATCAGAGCCTTGATTTCTTTCACGGACAGATTTTCAATCGGCCATGGTGTTTTGGCCAATCGTGCTTCAGCCTGCTTTCGCAAAAGCTGCTTTTTAGCTCCAAAATCAGGATCCATGAGAACACTCCTTCCCAAATCCTTACTTTTGATGGGTCTTCAATGTTCGACGTGGGGAGCCATGATTCACGGCATCCAGGGTCATTCGGGCACCGTGGGTCGCGTTCACGGTGCAAAAAGAAAAAATCTGGATCTTCACTCGGCCCGCAGGGCCTGGATCGGGTTGAGAGCGGCAGCCTGGCGGGCCGGGTAGTAGCCGAAGAAAATGCCCACGGCCGCGGAGACACCGACGCCCAGGAGCAGGGCTCCGTGGACCAGCTCGAACCGCCAGCCGGAGTAATGGGCGATGCCGTAGGAGGCTCCCACGCCGATGAGGATGCCCAGAATCCCGCCCACCAGGGAGAGCAGCACGGACTCGATCAGGAATTGCCATTGGATGTCCCGTTTCTGCGCACCCAGGGCCCGACGGATGCCGATCTCCCGGCGGCGTTCGCTGACCGAGACCAGCATCACGTTCATCACCCCCACTCCGCCCACGACCAGGGAGATGCTGCCGATGGCCCCCAGGAGCAGGGTGAACATCCGGGACTGGCGCTCCATGTGCTCAATGATCTGTTCCGGGCTGGTCACCCGGATCTGCTTGGGCCGGGACAGGCCTGCAAAATAGGCCTGCACTTCCGCGGTGGCTTGGCTGGCCGCGACGCCCGGCTCCAGCCGGGCCATGATCGTGCGGATGGCGTTTTGGGGCGAGACGCGCAGGACCGTGGTGATGGGCAGCATCAGCCCTTCGCTGGCCTCGTAGGGCCGCATGGCGCCCATGGCCGCGGGGCGCAGGATCCCGGCCACGGTCAACTTGCGGTTGTCGAAATAAACGTGCTCCCCCACCCCCACGGCCATGCCCTGGCCCAGCAACCGCTGGGCCAGGTTGCCGCCCAGCACGGAATGGGACATCAGCACGTCCAGGTCCGAGATGAACCGGCCCTGCTCCAGCTCCAGCTTGTTCATGTCCAAAAAGGATTCAGTCACGCCCAGCAGCGGAATGGAAATTCGCTGGCCTTCCCGACGCAGTTCGCCAAAGGCCGAGGCGTACGGGGCCACGGAACGGATCGTCGCCAACCGCTCCGGCAAGGCCAGGGCCTCTTCCAGACTGAAGCCGGTCGGCGCGCCGCCCCGCTCTCCCCGCCCCTGCTCCATCTGGATGGAGATGATGTCCGTGCCCATTTCCATGAACTGGCGCAGGGTTTCGCGCTGGGCCAGGGCCCCGGTGGAGACCAGGGCGATCACCGAACCGATGCCGATGACAATGCCCAGCAGGGCCAGAATGGAGCGCTGCTTGGCAGCGATCAGGGACCGGGAGGCCTCCCGGAGGTTGGCCTTGATCATCATGGCGTGGTCCTTGCCTGGGAGTTGTCCGCGATCATCCCGTCCTTCATCCGGACCACCCGTCGGCACTGGGCCGCGATATGCGGATCGTGGGTGATCAGGATGGTGGTAATTTTCTGGGTGGTGTTGAGTTCCAGAAACAGGTTCATGATGTCCTGGCCCACCTGGGTGTCCAGGGCCCCGGTGGGTTCGTCGGCCAGGATGATGGACGGCGATCCGGCCAGGGCACGGGCAATGGCCACCCGCTGCTGCTGGCCGCCGGACAATTCCGTGGGCTTGTGCCCAGCCCGCTCAGCCATGCCCACCCGCTCCAGCATTTCCCGGGCGATCCGCCGCTGCTCCCGCTCCCCCATGCCCCGGTAGATCAAGGGCAGGCAGACGTTTTCCAGGGCAGTAAGTCGGCCCAGCAGGTTGAATTGCTGAAAGACAAAGCCGATCTTCTGATTGCGGATAGTGGACAACTCCCGGTCCGACAAGGACGAGGTTTCCCGGCCCTCCATCAGATAGCGGCCCGAGGTCGGCTGATCCAGGAACCCGATCACGTTCATCAACGTGGACTTGCCGCACCCGGACGTCCCCATGATGGACACCAGCTCCCCGGCCCCCACCTCCAAATCCACCCCCTTGAGCACCTCCACCTGCACCGGTCCCAAAGTAAAAGACTTGCGAATATTTTCCAGCTTGAACAGGGACATGGTTACCACTTGGTTTGAGGAAAGTCGCTCATCCGTACGCAAGTAAACGTGGACACCTACCAGACCTCCTTCCCCTCCGCCTTTCCCCAATCCATTTCCAATGGTTGGGAATCTTTCGGGATACGGGCCACCAGATCTTCCAATCGGTATTTTCCGCGTTTGGTCCGTGAAGGCGCGATGACGATAAGACCGCCTTGCACAGCCACCGAGACTTGATCCCCCACTTGGATACCAACATCCGCGAGCACGTCGCGAGGCAGTTGCAGGCCCTGAGCATTTCCCCATTTTTGCACTGTTGTAAGCATGGTTGCCTCCTGGGGCTATAAAAAAATGGTATCTACTCAGCACATTTTGTGTCCGATCTTGCTCCGGCAATCGGAGTCGGGGTCGCTATCGGAATCGGAATCGAAACAGGAAGAATTTAGAACGCACCCCAGCGTTTTCGATCCCGATCCCGATTCCGATTCCGACCCCGGCAACAGAATTCCTCTGTGCTGAGTAGTTACAAAAAATGTACATCCTGCGCATATCCATGTCAGCGTTCAGACGTCAATAACTTCTTCCGCGGAGGAGAGATCGTCTCACCACTCCACCAACCGTTCTTCAACATGCAGCCCGGAGAGAATTTCCACCGCGTTCAGCGTGGTCATCCCGGTCTGGACTTCGCGTTCTTCGATCTGGTCGTTGTCCAGGAGAACCCGGACCAGCGACTGGCCGCGCTGGGGGCGGACGAGGTGCAGGGGCAGGAGCAGGGCCGAGGGGTTGTCGTGGACCAGGACCTCCAGGTCCGCACTCATGCCCACGCGGATCACCTCTTCGGCCTCCGGGCTCAGTTCCGGAATGGTGATCTGGACGTCGAAGGTCGGGGCCTGGTGCCCGGTGCCGCCGGTGGCCTGGGCCGAGATATGGGCCACCAGGCCGGACAGGGTCAGGCCGGGAAAGGCGTCGCCACGAGCCGTGACCTTCTGGCCCGGGACGAGCTTGCCGATGTCCACCTCATCCACCTTGGTCAGCACCCGCAGCCCGCTCAGATCACCCAGGGCCAGCAGGGCGGACCCGGCCGTGACCCGCCCTCCCCGGTCCAGGGAGGTCTTCTTGTCCTCCTCCACCGTGGGCCGGACCACCACGCCGGAGGCCGGAGCCAGCACCCGGGCCTGGGCCGTCTGGCTCTCCAACTCCGCAAGGCGCAGCTCGGCGTTGTCCAGCTCCATGCGGGCGATCATCACGTTGTCCGGGTTGCCCTTGTCCCGGGTGGAGGCCAGGTCTTCCTGGCTGGAGATCAGATCCGTGGTCGAGGACTGGAGCTGCTGCTTGGCTGTGTCCAGTTCGTTGGCCGGAATCAGCCCACGGGAATAGAGCAGCTCGCTTTCATCCAGCTTGCGCCGGTCTGTCTCCAGCTTGTTCTCGGCCCGCTCCACGCTGCGCCGCGCACGGGCCATTTCCTGGCCACTGTCCCAGTCGCGCAGTTCGGCGTACTTTTGCGCGGCCTTGATCCGGTTGCCCCGGGCCTCGCGCAGCTTGACCTCCAGTTCGGACACGTCCAGGACCAGCAACAGGTCGCCCTGACGCACTCGCTGGCCGAAAATGAAGTGATTTTCCAGAATCCGGGCGTCAAAGGGCGCGGTGACCACGATCTCCTCCACCGGCTGGAGCCGACCGGACAGGGAAATGGTGGCCGTCAGGGGCTGGGCGCGCACCGTATGGATCTGGCTGGTCGGACCGTCGGAGACCGGGGCCGGGGTGGCCAGGCCGGGCAGGGACTTGAGCGGGGAGAAGCCCTGGAAATGAACGACTCCCAGGCCGACGAAAAAGAGGATCACGCCCAGGGTGGCCAGAATACGCACCACTTGGGCCCGTTTCATGGTCTGGGTCAGGCGGGCGTTGGATTCTTCCAGATCGGTATAGGCCCGGGCCAGCTTGCGGCTGTTTTCCCGCTCCTGCTCCTGCAGGGTCTTCAGGGCCGTGATGTCTGAAAAGACCAGGATCACGCCACGGGCCTGGTCGTCCTCCTCGCCGCGCAGATAGGACGAGGTCAGGGACAGGGTGGCCCGCGCCCCGCCGGGACGGATGAAGTCCACGGTCTCCTGCCGACCCACGGCCTTTTCAAAAACCGCGTCCAGCACCACCTGGTTGAACTCGTCGTTGGCCTCGTCCATGCTCAGAAAGACTTCGGCAAAGGTCCGCCCGCGCACCCGGTCCCGGTCCAGGCGCAGAATCTCCGCGGCAGCCGGGTTGAACAGGGTGACCCGGCCTTGAAAATCCAGGGCCATCACCCCGTCGCGCATGTTTTCCAGGATATTTTGATGCAAATGGTCCGCGGGGTTCATGACGGATCCTTTTCAGGTTAGCGGTCCAGCAACCAGACGTTGCCGCCAAGATACTGTTCTTCCAGGTCGGCGCGCTCCGCGACAAAGGCGATGCCCCAGGTATCCAGGGTCGTGGCCAGGAGGGCGTCCAGTTCGGTCAGGGAATTCTGGTAGTTGAGGATGGAATCGTTGAAACTGTTGCGGGCGTTGCGCAGCCGGTCCTGCTCGGTGATGAAGTTGGTGTTGGACATCTGTCCCAACTGGTATCTCAGTTCACTGAATTGGTAGGTCTGTTCGGACAGCTCATAGGTCCGCCGGGCCAACTCGACCTGCTTCAGGCGGGATTCCACGTCCAGCACCCGCTGGCGCACAGAATTTTCCAGGTTTTCCCGGACCGTGATCAGGGCCATTTCAGCCCGGCGCAGGGCGATGCGCGCTGAAAGCAGGGGCTGCTCCCGATCATACTTGGGATCGCCGTAGATGGGCAAGGGGATTTTCAGAGACACGCCCACCCGCCATTCATCCTGCCGGGAACTCGGGTCCGGGTGGCGGTGGCGCCAGCCGTCGGAGTAGGCCCCTTCCAGGTCCAGGTCCCAACGCCGCTGATTCAGAACGTCGTCCAGGCTCATCCGGGCCAGTTCCAAGGCGTTTTGAGCAGCCAGATAGCCCTGGTCGCGCTCCAGGGCCAGCTCCAGGCAGTCTTCGAAAACCGGGGTTATGGGCTGCAACTCAATGGGCTCGGTCAGGGCGATGGCCGTGCCGCTGTCCAGCTCCAAGCGGCGGACCAAGTTCAACCGGGCGGTATCCAGTCCCTGGCGGGATGTTTCCAGATCCAGTTCCTTTTGGGCCAAGTCAGCCTCAGCCTGCAAGCTTTCACTGGCCGCGCGGCGGCCCGCGGCGATGAGTACCCTGGTATCATCCAGGTGTTTGCGGGCCTTGGCCAGGGCGTCCTCGGCCAGTTCCAACCGCTGTTTGGCCCCCATCATGGCGCGGTATTCCCTGATCACCCCGTTGATGGTGCCTATGAGCGTATCCCGCAGGGCGCGAACGTTGTCTTCCTCCTGCATCGCGGCCCGGACCAGGGATGCCGTATTGTACCTGGTTCCACCGCCCTTGAGCAAGGGCTGACGGAAGCCCACGGACCAGCCGGTCAGCCCGCTCTCCCGGCTCATTGTTTCCCCGTCATGGCTGCGGATTCCGGTGATGGTGTTGTCCCAGGCAAAGGACAGCTCCGCGCCGGTGGGCACCTTCTGAGTCACGCTGGTGGTGAGCCCGGCGTTCACGGTCTCGGTCCGCGACCGTTCCGCTTCCGGACCGTCCGCGACGTATTGCGCGGACGAGCCAGCGATGGAGGCATCCGTCCTGGGCGAAATTTCCAGATTCGGCCAGAACTTGGACAGATCTTTGCCTAACGAAAATTTCTGAAGGATCCGGCCCAGGTAGGCGCTCTCAATCTCTCGGTTCTGGCGCAGGGCCAGATGGATGGCCTCGGTAAGGTTCAGTTCCAGGACTTCGGGCAGGCCGGGCTGATCAGACGACGGCAGGACGTATTGCGTGGACCCGGACGGATTATCCGTCCGGTCTTGGAGTTCGATTTGTGGATCATTTGAGATTTGAAGCTGGGACCGCAACAAGTTCAAACCCAGATTCTGGCCCGTATCCTGCGTTATTTCCTGGGCTTGGCTCAATACGGGCCAAAGTGCAAGGAACAGTATCAGTGGCAAAAACGCCCAATTCGTTTGACGGAAAAAATATGGCATGCACGAGCCTGTCTTCGGTTCTGGAGCTGGGCCGTTGATTTGGGAGGGAGCGCCCTGCTTACCTGCACTCGCCGATGGAGTCCAGAGCACAGACCCGGCCGTCCGTCCAGATGGCCTGGGACAGGTCCGCGCCGCGTAGATTGACATTACGCAGATCCGCGTCACGGAGATCCGCTCCGCGGAGGTCGGCGTCTTCCAGGTCAGCGCCGAAAAAGTTGGCTCGGCGCAGCATGGCCAAGCCCAGTTTGGCCCGACGCAGATCAGCATTTTCCAGAACCGCCGAGATCAGCCAGGCCTCGCCCAGATTGGCCTCGCGCAGGTTGGCTCCGGCCAGCGTGGCCCTGTTCAGGCTTGCTGTGCGCAGGTCGGCCCGCCGCAAACCAGCGTCGATCAGCATCGCATCGTTCAGACTCGCCCCGCGCAGATCGGCCATATTCAGTTTCGCACCGCCCAGGCTGGCTTCCATCAGCCTGGCCCCGCGCAAATCGGCCCTGTCAAGGTTCGCACCGCGCAAATCGGCCCGAGCCAGATTGGCCTGGAGCAGCGAGGCGGAAAGCAAGATGGCGTCAGGCAGGACATGCCCTTCCAGATCGGCATGGTCCAGGTCGCACTGCTCGCAGTGCCCGGTCTCCATCAACCGCTCAAGATGTCGCGCATCATAGGCCCAGCCAGGCCCGGCTGTGTATGGGGCCAGAAACAGCCCCAGGCTGACGGCCAGGAACAGCGCCCGCGTTCTTATCATGGCCTTTCTCCTTATACCTCGACAAACCCTTGCCCCGCATCCCATCCATCCAAAGCGCCAGGGGGACCATTACGAATTACAATGTTGTCGCCGAAAATGGCATGTATTCGCGAATCCGACCTTCCCAGACATGGGCACTGCCGTTGCCAGGGTCGGAATCGGGATCGGGATCGAAAACGCTGGTGCGGATCACGCACCGTGAAAATGGTATTTCTTCTCGATGCCCATGATCAGCTCAAAAAACTGCTCGTCGGTCAGGGATTCCAGGCCCAATTCCTTGGCAAACCGCGCGATCAGCTCGTCGAGCATCTGCTCCAGGTCAGCCACGGCCTGGTCGGTGAAAACCTGGATCAGGGCCTTGGCGGCGTCCCGGTCCTGCTGCCACAGCGCGAGGTACCCGGCTTCCATGGCCGACTGCCCGGTCGCCAGTTCCTGCTCAAAATCGGCAATGACCTGATGCGCGACAGGGGCCAGACGGGGATAGTCCTGCAACACCAGGGCCTGCATCTTGCGGGAGCGCCAGAACAAGGAGTGGTCGTCCATCTCGCCGGTGGCTCCCTGGTAAGCCGCGGGCATGTCGGTCACGCCCTTGTAAAAGGGCATGTACACGCCCAGGTCGGGCATGCCCAGGGCGATATATTGAATAACCGCGAGGTCGCCGGGCAGGTCCGGCCGGGTCTGGGTGATGTGCGAGAGGGAGGCGCGCATCACACTGACGGGCCGGTAGGGTTCCTTGGGATTCTGGTGCATATACGGATCGTGCGGGGTGCCCTGATACCGGTTGCGCAGACCCTGGGCCACGTCCTGGACCGTCAGTTTCCGGTCGGGCCGGACAAAAACCGGATACAGTCCGTCCTCCTGGGCATACTCGATGCCGGAGTAGAGCTTGAGCAGTTCGCGCACCCGGGGATAGTTGTAGGTGTGGTCGTGCTCGCTGTCGCTGATGCAGCAGGTGAAGAAATTGAACGGGCTTTGGGCCGGATCGGACAGCTTGTTTTCCACAAGAAACTCCACGAACCCGGGGGACGTCATCACGTTCATAGGATCGGCGAAGTCAGCGGACTGGAAGCGCCCCTGGTTGGCGGAAACGAAATACGTGTCCGCCGGGAGGCGCTGGGCCAGCCAGTGATGGCCGGAGGCGGTCTCCAGGTACCAGATCTCGTTGCGGTCGCTGAGGGCCACGCCAAAGCCTTCACCAGCACCGGCCGTTTCGATGATCCGCCCCAGCAGTCGAATGCCTTCCCGAGCCGAGGTGGCATAGGGCAGGACCACCGAAGTGATGGAATCCTCGGTCAGGCCGGTGTCTGTCACGTAGGGATCAATGGCCAGAATGGCGTTGCTGTTGAAAATGGTTTCCGTGGCCGAGATGGCGATACCGTAGTCGTTGATCCCGGTTTCCTCAAAGGACAGGTCCTTCTGGTCTTCGGACTGCCATTTGGGAAAGGCTACGTAGCCCAGCCCATTCGGCGGCATGGGCCAGGTGAAGTCGTTGTCGTTGGCGTTAAAAGTAAAAGCCTCGTTGCGAGGAGCGTGACGCACGATGTTCTGGGCGTCTGACGCACCGGCGTTGTCTTCATTGCGGGCGATGATCAGGGACCCATCCGCGGTGGCTTCGTGGCCGACGAGAATGGTGGTGCAGGCTTCTGCCGGGGCCATGGGCAGCGCGATGAAACCGGACAACAGGAGCAGAAACAGTGCCGCAATGGGCGAGGCAATGCCCCAGGACGAACAAGACTTGGATTTCATGTGATTTCCTCCATGTGATGCGTAAAATGTGTATCTGTTCAGCATGCGAAGCAGATGTTGCCTATCAAGCACGATCCATGCCATAAAAAAGACAAAAAATTTCGTTATATTACAAAATACGCCAACCATTAAACGCCATACTGCTTGCGCCAACTTTTCTGGCACTGCCAACATTCATGGCGGCCTGGAGATGCCTGAACATGCCTGGACATGTTGGTGACGTGTCCGGATCGCACGGGCAGGAAGGCCAGGGAGAGGCTTCGCTCCGGCTGTCTGCTGTTATCAGGATCTTCCCCCAGGAAGTTCATTCCCTCCTCTCCATGCGGGCCGTTTCCTCATAGATCCGGTCACGGGGGCCGATGGCGATGATCTGGACTTCTCTGTTTGCAGCCAAGTTGTAAATGATCCGAAATCTGTTGACGCGAAAGCTTCTGAGGCCCTCCAGTTCTCGCTTCAAGGGCTTCCCCAGTGCCGGATTCTCCACGATCAGCACAAGTGCCTCGCGGACTTTTCCTTTCAGCTCTGGATGCAGACCGCGAATCAGTGCTGCCAGATCGTCTGAAACGCGCAGTCGATACAAGGGACTCCGGCTCATTCGGCGAAAAGTTCGTCAATGGTGTACAGGCTGGCCTTGTTTTCCTTCATATCCCGCATTCCCGAGGCAATTTCCTCCAAAAGCCGTGGATCGGACTGGATGAGCAAGGTTTCCGACCAGCTTGAAAACTCGTCAGGGCTGACCAAAACAGCGGCAGGTCGCCCGTTTCTGGTGATCACGACCTCCTGGTCCGTGGCGTTGACCATGTCCACAAGATGGCTGAACTTCATTTTCGCCTCAGAGAGGGAAAGTATTTCCATGTTCGGACCTCCATTCTGGTTGACCTGAATTCAGGTCATGCTTCCTGATGCCGGTTTGGTTGTCAAGCACATCACCCCGAGCTCCCCCACCGCCCCGAACACGATGACCTGGAGAATGGCCGGCAGAATTGCCGGCCAGATTATCGGGGTCGGCGTCGATACAAAATCATTCGGGAACCGAATTCAGGTAGTCCTGGGTGGTTCGGACCGACCGGACGCCCACGGTGGAACCCGGCCAGATCACGAACTCGCTGAGTCCGGTGTCGCAGCCCTGCCCGCGATACCAGTCGCAGGTATATCCCAGGCGGGTCCACGGATAGGGCTTGCTTCCGCCATAGCTGGAAGCCCGGTTGGCCTCGAACCATTGCCTGTAATCCGAGGACAGTTCCTGGAAGCGAGGCGGCGGGAAGTCCAGCTCGCAAACCGTGTCCGTGATCTCCGGATCCGGGCAGGGGCGGACCATGTCGTTGGGATTGACCCAAACTTCGACGAACTTGATGTTCGCTGTATCCGGAGGCATGCCCAGGAGCTGTTCAACCCTGCGCTTCAGGATGGCCTCGCTGGAAGAAGGCCTGGGCGCGAAAAAAGCCTGTATTTCCGGGACCGCCGTCACCCAAAGCCGCAGCCAATCAGGCAGGGTGTAATCCTGCCCCACGGAGTTGTCGTAGTAGTCGCCATCCACCCAGGTAACCATCAGCACCCGCGACGCCCCCGGCTCCCCTTCCCAGATCAGATCGGCGTTGTACCCGACGATGGGGGTCAGCGAGACCACGATTTCATCCGGCTCGGCCACAATCGCATCCGCCACGGCCCGCTGATACGCGGCCTGGGGATCGCCACCGCCCCCGGAACCTCCCGAGGACCCGTCCGACGACCCGCCGCCACAGGCGGCGAGAAAAAGGAGCATTGCCCAAATAAGGGCGAATTTCATTGCTCTGCCTGATGAATAGCTCTTGGGCCCCATGGCTGCCTCTCCTGTTTATGACCGGTTTTCCGGCGCGATTTGGGATCAGGGCGCTAACCTGATTGTTGAAAAAGACGTTGTCCGGCAGTTGCCCTGACGGACAGCACGGTCATTGGACAGGCAGGATGCTCGCCCCACCATGAAAAGGCTGCCCGGAGTCAGGGTG
Source organism: Desulfonatronum zhilinae (assembly GCF_900182865.1). Lineage (NCBI taxonomy): Bacteria > Pseudomonadati > Thermodesulfobacteriota > Desulfovibrionia > Desulfovibrionales > Desulfonatronaceae > Desulfonatronum > Desulfonatronum zhilinae. The sequence continues at coordinate 71,201 of NZ_FXUJ01000010.1, read as the reverse complement.
TTTCAATGCGCTTGCGCCGCTCTCTACAATGGAACTTCACGAAACGGCAAGACGCCCTTTCCGAAGATGGGGTCGAGATGGGGTCACGAGATGGGGTAAGCCTCGTCCTGGGGCTGCGCCTCGCCGCCATCCGCTGGAAGCTCTCCCTGCCGCTATTCCAGGTGAACCGAGCTGGAAAGATGCGGAAGCCAAAAACTCGCCGCCTATCGGCGATGCTGATCCCTCCCGACAGGGAGGGGCAATGTTTTGGAAAGCAGCTTTTTCCCTGCTTTCCAAAATCTTTTCCTTGGCGTACCTCGCGCCTTGAGCGACCAACGGGAGCGGGCGGTTCCTTTCCCAAAACTGTTACGTTATTTTCAGGGAGCTGCCTTACCCAGCAGAGTGGATCATCTCCGTCGTCGGGGGAAAATGCTTCCGGGAAAACTCCCGGACCTGGGCCGCTGAATCCAGATTCAGGGCCTGGGCCGCCAGTTCCCGGCAGCGGGCCATGTTCAGGGTGCGGACGAGGGCCTTGACCCCGGGGATGGAGGCCGCGCCGACGCTGAGTTCGGTGACGCCCAGGCCGATGAGGATGGGCACGGCCTCCGGGTCGCCGGCCAGGCCGCCGCAGACGCCGCACCACTTGCCGTGGGCCGCGGCGGCCCGGGCCGCCTTGTGGATCAGGGCCAGCACCGCCGGGTCCAGGCCGTCGCAGTGGGCCGCCAGCCGGGGGTGGCCGCGATCCATGGCCAGGGTGTACTGGGTCAGGTCGTTGGTGCCCACGGAGAAGAAATCCGCCTCCCTGGCGAACTGCCCGGCCAGCAGGGCCGCGGAGGGGGTTTCCACCATGATGCCCACGGGAATGGACACCGGACTGCCTTGGCCCTTCAGGGCATCGCGTTCCTCCTCGAACAGGGCCTTGGCCTCGCGGAATTCCGCCAGCCGGGAAATCATCGGGAACATGATCAGGGCCCTGGCCGCGCCCTCGCCCTGGGTCTGGGTCTGGGTCTGGCCCTGGGTCTGGCCCCGATTCAGGCCCTGATCTTGGGCCTGGGCCTGGGCCTGCATGGCGGCCCGGATCACGGCCCGCAGCTGGGCGCGGAGCACTTCGGGCCGATCCAGGCCGACGCGGATGCCCCGCTCGCCCAGGAAGGGGTTTTCCTCGGGGGCGATGGGCAGATAGGAGAGGGGCTTGTCCCCGCCCACGTCCATGGTCCGGATGACCACCGGCCGCCTGTTGCCCACGGCGTTGAGCACGGCGGCGTAGATCTCGGTCTGCTCATCCTCGGTGGGGGCCTGGTCCCTGTTCATGAACACGAATTCCGTGCGCATCAGGCCCACGCCCTCACCGCCCATGGCCGCGCACTTTTTGGCGTCCTCCAGGCCGCCGATGTTCCCGGCCACCTCCACGCGCACTCCGTCCGTGGTGATTGCGGGGTCGTCCTTGGCCGCCAGGTCGCGGCGGCGTTTTTCCTCTGCCCGGGCCATGCTCGTCCGCAGCTCCGCCATTTCCCGGTCCGAGGGGTTGAGGCGCAGGACGCCCTTGGTTCCGTCCAGGATGGCCGGAGTGTCCTCGGGCAGGTCCAGCAGGCGCGGGTCAACCCCGACCAGGGTCGGCAGGCCCATGGACCGGGCCAGGATGGCCACATGGGACGTGGACCCGCCGGTGACGCTGCACAGGCCGACCACCGGATTCGGGTCCGGTTCGGCCAGGTCGGCCAGATCCGACGGCGTCAGATCCCGGGCCGCGAGGATGGTGTCCGGGGGATAGACGGCTTTGGCGGCGACCGCGCCCGTGAGGATGCGCAGCACCCGCTGTCCCACGTCGTGCAGGTCATGGGCGCGCTGGGCCAGCAGTTCGTTGTCCAGGGCGGCCAGCTGCTCGGCCTGGGCCGTGTACGCCCGGCGCCAGGCAAAAGCCGCGCTCTTGCCCTGGGCGATCAGGCCTTCGGCCTGGTCCATAATCTCGGGATCATCCAGCAACTCCTTGTGGGCCGCGAAGATATCCGCTTGCGGCGACGTGCCGAGCTTGCCGGGCTTGTCGGGCTGGGCCGACTTCCGCCGCATGGTCTCGATCTCTTCCGCAGCCCGGGTCGCGGCCCGGCGCAGATCAGCGCGCTCGGCGTCCGGATCCCGGCCTGCTTCCTGAATGTCGAAAAACAGGCCCTGCTTGCGGCGGATCCGGCCCACGGCCAGACCCGGGGAGGCCGGGACGCCAATGATCAGGTTCGGGTCGTCCGGTTCAGATGAATGAACATGAGCTTTGCCGCGCGGGACGGAGCCCAGACCTGTGGCCGGGCCTGTGGTCGGGCCTGTGGTCGGCTGGGGTTTGGCCGCCGGGCCCGCCTCCCCCAGGCCGGAGGCCAGGGCTTGGACCAGGGCCGGGATGGCTTGGGCCGCATCCGGGCCGACGGCTTCCACGGTCACGAGGTCGCCCTGCTTGGTGGCCAGGTTCATCAGGGCCACCACGCTACGGGCATTGGCCTTTTTGTCGTGCAGGATCAGGCGCACGTCGGCCTGGAATCCCTTGGCCAGATTGGCCAGCACCGCGGCCGGCCGGGCGTGCAGGCCGCTGGGATTGATGATGGCCACGGGCTCGGAGACCAGGGCGTCCCCTTCGGCCCGGGACGCTGCCTCCCCCGGAGCAACCGTTGCGGCCCGGCCAGCGAAGCTGATCCGCAGAGCCACGTCCCGCCCGGCCACCACCTGGCCCTGTTCCGGGGTGAACAGCGCCCCGTCCCCGGCATTGTCCACGACCATCTGGGTCAGCAGGCTGGGCGCATTTTGGGAGATATAGTCCGGATCAAAAACGATCAGCGGCGCTCCGGTCTGGACCACGTCGCCCTGGCTGACCCGGGTGGTGAAGCCCTGGCCGCGCAGCTTGACCGTGTCCAGCCCGATGTGCAGCAGCACCTCCAGGCCGTTTTCGGCCTGGATGGTCAGGGCGTGTTTGCCGGCATGGAGATTGACCACCCGCCCGGCGCAGGGGGCCAGCAGGGTGGAACTTTCCGGCTGGATGGAAATGCCGTCGCCGACCATTTTTTGGGCAAAGACCTGGTCCGGAACCTCTTCCAGGGGAACCAGCCGCCCGGAAAGCGGCGCGAGCAGGGCCAGGGGCTCGTGCCGAAGAGGCGGCGGAGGCGTTGCCGCATCGGACATTTCCGCATCGGCCTTTTCCGTCCCGGACTCCTCGCCGAGCAGAAACTGCTCCATGGCGGTTTTCAGGTTTTCGGACCGGGGCCCGAAAATGGCCTGCATGTTCCGGCCCACCACCATGACCCCGGTCGCGCCCAGGGCCTTGAGCCGGGCCTGGTCAGCCCGGGCGATGTCTGCCACCTCCACCCGCAGCCGGGTGATGCAGGCGTCCAGGCTGACGATGTTCTCCCGGCCGCCAAAGGCCGCGACCAGGCTGCGGGGAAGTTCCCGGGCCACATCGTCGGTCGGGCCTCCGACCGTGCCCGCGTCGATCCCGGTATCGGCCGCAAGGTCCTCCCGGCCCGGCGTCTTCAGATCCCAGGCCCTAATCAGCACCCGGAAGGTTCCATAGTAGATCAGGCCCACCAGGGGGCCGAAGACCAGGACCAGCCAGGGCCTGGTGTCCAGGGCGAAAAACAGGGCAAAGTCGATGAAGCCCTGGGAAAAGGTGAAGCCCAGTTTCGCGCCCAGCAGGCTGAACAGGAGTTGGCAGCCCGCGGCAAAGACCGCGTGGATGGCGTAGAGCACCGGGGCCACGAACATGAAGGAAAATTCAATGGGCTCGGTAATGCCCGTGAGAAAGGAAGTCAGGGCCGCGGAGAGCATGATGCCGCCGGTGCGCACCCGGTTTTCCGGCCTGGCCGTGTGCCAGATGGCAATGGCCGCGGCCGGCAGGCCGAACATCTTGAACAGATAGGCCCCGCCCAGGATGCCGGCGGTGGGGTCTCCGGCGAAAAAGCGGTTGATGTCCCCCCGGACCACTTCTCCCGCCGCCGTGGTATAGGAGCCGATCTCGAAGAAAAAGGGCACGTTCCAGATGTGGTGCAGGCCAAAGGGGATCAGCAGCCGCTCCACGAAGCCGTAGATGGTCACGGCCAGGGTCGGGTTGCCGTAGGCCGCGTACTGCGAAAACCGTTCGATCCCGGTTCCGGCAAAGGGCCAGATCAGGCTGAGTACGAAGCCCAGGGCAATGGCCGCGAAGGCCGTGACAATGGGCACGGACCGCTTGCCCGCGAAAAAGCCCAGATACTGGGGCAGTTCGATGCGGTAGAAGCGGTTGAACATCCTCGCGGCCACGGCCCCGGCCAGAATCCCGCCAAGAACCCCGGTATCCATGGCGTTGATGCCCATGATGGACTTGGTGACGATGGTCAGATCCAGAGTCTGGGTCACGAAGTCCCATTGCTGATAGATCTTGCCCAGCACGCCCAGGGTGGCCAGCATGACCACGTACCCCACCACCGCGGCCAAGGCGGCCACCCCGTCGTTTTTCGTCAATCCCAAGGCCACGCCGATGGCGAAAATCAAGGGCAGACTCCCGAAAATCGCCGAACCGGCCGCGGCCATCAGCAGGGAAAGCTGCACCGGCATCCAGGAAAACTGGGCGCTGCCCACGCCCAGCAGGATGCCGGCGATGGGCAGCACGGCCACGGGAAGCATCAGGGCCTTGCCGATTTTCTGCAACGTGGCGAAGGAATTGGTCAGGATGGGCATGACGGGAACGCTCCGTGTCGCGAAGTTTGGGGTGGGCTTGTAGAAGCGGCGGCATCCTGTACGGAGGACATATCACCGGGAAAGCATGCCGGCCGACGAGGCCGGAAAAAGGCTGTTGCGGGCAAGCAGGCAGTCCCCTTCGCGGCAGTTGGTGTTTCCCAGGCAGGAATACACCGGCGTGCGGGGACCGATGTCCGTGACCCGGACCGAGTTGGGACTCACCATGCTCCTGACTCGCCAAGATCCCCCAACAACTCCCGCAGAAAAAGCGCCACCCGCTCCACGGACGGCACATTCAGGCGTTCCTTGGGGGTGTGGACGTATTCCAGGGTCGGGCCGATGGAGATGATTTCCATGTGGGGGTATTTTTCGGCGATAAAGCCGCATTCCAGACCGGCGTGGAGCACTTCGGTCCGGAGCGGGGTGCTGAAGGCCCGTTCGTAGGCCGCCAGGGCTTTCTTGTAGAGGACGGAATCCGGGTTGGGCGGCCAGGTGGGGAACTGGCTGCGGCGACTGGTGGCCGCCCCGGCGTCGGCCGCTGTCCGTTCAATCGCCTTGGCCAGGTTTTCCAGCTTCTCCGGGCTGAAGCTGCGGTGAAAGATCGTCAGCTCCAGAGCCGCGTCCGTAGTCAGCAGGATTCCGATATTATTGGATGTCTCAGGAAGTCCGGAAAAGGTCTCGGACCATTCGACCACGCCTTGGGGGATGGCCAGGACCAGTTCGATCACCTGCGCGGTGTCCGCTTCGGAAAGGGCCGTGTCCGCCCCGGCGGAGACTGGTTGCAAGGTCACGACAAGGCCGGTTTCCTCGGGATACTCCCGGCGGATTTCCTGTTCAAAGGCGGCGATCCGGGCTTTCAGCGCGTCTTCACGGCCAGGATCCAGGGCGAAAATCAGTTCCGAGGTCGGGGTGATGGCGTTGTCCGCCGAGCCTCCGGCGAAGCTGATCAGCCGAAACGGCACAGCCTCGCCCAGGGCGTGGGCGGTGAGGACGTTGGCATTGGCCCGGTTCTTGTGGATTTCGACGCCGGAATGGCCGCCAAGCAAGCCGTTGATACGCAGGGAGTACGTCAGTTGACCGGAGGGAAGGGGAGCAAAGGCCAGGGGCAGCGTGATTTCCATCTTCACCCCGCCGGCCGCGCCCAGGGTCACGAACCCTTCGGTTTCCGAATCAATGTTGATGAACCGCTGGGCGCTCAGGGCGTCCTCGGCCAACCCTTCCGCACCGGACATGTCCACCTCCTCGTCCGTGGTGAAGAGCAGCTCCAGGGCCGGACGCTTCAGCCCCGGCTCCTCGGCCAGGAACAGGGCGATGGCCATGCCGATCCCGTCGTCCGCGCCCAGGGTGGTGTCCGTGGCCCGCAGCCATTCGCCGTCCCGGACCAGGTGGATGGGGTCAATGGTGAAATCGTGGTCCGAATCCGCGGTTTTCTGGCAGACCATGTCCATGTGCGCCTGCAGGGCCACCACCGGCGCGTCCGTGAAGCCCTCGGTCGCGGGCACGGAAACAATGACGTTGTTGAAGGCATCGGTTTTGACCGGCAAGCCCCGCTCCTCGGCCCACTGGATCAGCCAAGCCGCAATGCGCTTCTCGTCCTTGGAGCAGCGCGGCACCTGGCTGATGGCTTCGAATATGGCCAAAATGCGCTGGGTGTCCGCGCCGTCCCCGGCCAGGGCCGGGCCCTCCTGATCAGGCACGACCTCGGCGGCCAGGGCCGAGGTCGGGAAACCGAGGGTGAAACAGGCCAGAGCGGCCCACAGCAGTCCCATGGTGATCATGCATTTCATCGCGTACTCCTCTCGGTTGAGCAGTTTTTCCGGGTGGTTATCTCACCGGGCTGGTGCCTTTCTCTCCGTAAGAGAAAAGCTCAAAAGTCTTTAAATTTTCGTAACTATTCAGCATAGAGTAATGCCGTTGTCGGGGTCGGAGTCGGGATCGGTATCGGGATCGAAAACGCTGGGAAGCGTTCAAAATTTTCCTGTTCCGATTCCGATTCCGATAGCGACCCCGACTCCGATCGCCGGAGCAAGGGCGGATACAAAATGTGCTGAGTAGATACAAATTTTCATGAAAAACACTCTACTCGTTTCAGCATATCCCTGGATTTCTTCCGCGCAACATCCGCTTTACCTTGCATTCTCCACCGGGCATCCCTTGTGCCTGATGCAGCTTCTGCCTAATTCGGACGACAAAGTAACTCAATGGTGGGATAGGCATCTTGCCTGTCCGCCCAGGGTTTCCGGGCACTGGGCAGGTCACTTGCGCCGATCTCTACAATGGAACTTCACGAAACGGCAAGACGCCCTTTGCATGCACGAAATACAATACTTTTTAGCCACTCGCTTCGCTAGACCATGCAGGACGACAAAGGCAGACGGTAGATTTCGCCAGCCAAGTTGGCTGGAGAAAAGTCCTTCTTTGTCTGCCTCTCCCGTCTGTGGCCAAAACTCTGAACAGCAGGACAAACTCCTAATGCTCCCCCTGCTCCCCTGCTCTCCTACGGACATGATCCAACGCAGCCCAGCGACGAATCGCGGGTCAGGGCCAGCTTTGGTTGCATCCATTCCCAGCGTGGTCTAAGCGATTACCAGTCCGTTGAAAATCGCCCAATTGCTGCGTCGCTGCAAAAAAATCAAACTCTCACGTATGAGTAAATACGCTTCGACCTTGATTTTATTTAACATCCATCGCGTAAGCTTGGTATGACTATCGGAGGTGCTCTCATGAACCAGTTGGAACAGAGCAAGATTTTTACTCTGATGGAATCAGGGCCTGTGGTCCTCGTGACAACCCATGATGGGAAGAAAGACAACATCATGACTATCTCCTGGACCATGGTGATGGATTTCACTCCGGTATTTGCTCTCACCACCGGTGCATGGAATCACTCCTTCGCTGCGTTGCGAAAGAATCGGGAGTGCGTCATTGCGATTCCCACCGTCGATCTATTGGATAAGGTGGTTGGCATAGGGACGTGCTCTGGGGCAGACACGGACAAGTTTGCCAAATTCAAGCTCACACCGGTGCAGGCCAAGCTCGTCAGCCCGCCCTTGATCAAGGAGTGCTTCGCCAACATTGAGTGCAAGGTCATCGACATCGTTAAAAAGCACAACATTATTGTGCTAGAGGCGGTTGCCGCATACATTGATACCGCACGCAAGGAGAAGCGCACGGTGCACGCGGTTGGTGACGGAACGTTCATCGTCGACGGTCGCAAGATTGACCGGAAGAAGATGATGGCCTCCAAGCTCCCAGCAGGCGTTTAGCGTTCATTGGCCAGCCAGGAGGAAGTCCTGAGAGCAACTGTTTCCAAAATGGAAACAGTTCAACAGGAAGGCAGTCGGCAGGTGACCCGGACCAGGGACTTCTACAATCTCGACGCCATTAACGCGGCGGGCTACCGGGTCAAAGTTAAACTCAAGACCTATAGGTGACTTTGGCGAACGAGTGCGCGGGGATGGAATGCCGAAGTCTGATTTCACAAGGGAACCGCTCGCTTCGCTCAGGACGCCAAGGCCGCCAAGGAAGATTTTGGAAAGCAGGGAAAGAGCTGCTTTCCAAAAGATTCTCGCTCCCTGCCAAATGCCGTCAGGCGTGAAGCCTTTTGGCGGCTGCATCTTTCCAGCAGGAGCCAAAATTCTTTCTTCTTTGCGTTCCCCGTGCCCTGAGCGAAGCGGGCGGTTCACATTCAAGGTTCCTCTCTTCCAAATGCCGAAGTCTGATTTCACAGAGCCAGGAATGGGCCTGACTTGGCAATGATCCCTTTTCCGCCGTCATCCACCTGGCTCTCCTACTGAAATGATCCAACGCAGAGCACGCGACGAATCCCGGGTCAGGGCCGGCTCTGGTTGCATCCATTCCCAGCGTGGTCTAAGTGATTTCGGAAAATTGCCATTGGCTGGCGCTGCTCCAGACGCCCTACGGCGATGAAATGACGAGAGCGAGCCGCCCCCGTTCCCAGGGGATTATCAGTGCCCATTTTTTTCCGTGCTCTTCCATGAATTCCGTGGTTAACCAGAACGCATTTTCACGGCAAATTGAGCACGGATGAGTCCATGGACTTCTCCGAGGTCGGCTTTATGCACAAAATTTACCGATGAACCAGCGGTACAGTACAAAGCTGATTTCAGCCCAAGGCATAAGCTGACCGTGGTGTAAAAGAATAGTTGGTTCTCGCATTGTAGTATTCTGAAATAATGAATTAACGGCGGATATTTTGTTTTGTGTCAACTCATGAGTAATAAAAAAAAGGTAATTAATACTAAACCATTTTTAAAATGGGCCGGGGGTAAAAGATGGTTTGTTACAAATCATTCCGATCTTTTTCCTCAAAATTTCAATCGTTATATTGAACCTTTTTTAGGAAGCGGTGCGGTTTTTTTTCACCTGCAACCCCACAATGCTTTTCTCGGAGATTCAAACAAAGACCTTATTGATACATATAGAGCAATAAGAAGAGAATGGAAGCTTGTATATCGTTATTTACGAGCACACCACACAAAGCATTCGAAAGAATATTATTATCAAATTAGGACATCTCGACCAATTAGCCCTGCTAGAAAAGCTGCGCGTTTTATTTATTTAAACCGAACTTGTTGGAATGGCTTGTACAGGGTTAACTTGTCAGGCGTGTTCAATGTGCCAATAGGAACTAAGTCAACTGTAGTTTTTTCTGATGATAATTTTCAACAAGTTTCAGATCTCTTGTGTAATGCCACACTATATAATTGTGATTTTGAAAAACTTATCGACTTTGCTGAAGAGAATGACCTTGTTTTTGTAGACCCTCCTTACACCGTGCGCCATAACCATAACGCCTTCATAAAATATAATGAAAAACTCTTTTCATGGGCTGACCAAGAACGTCTCTTTGCTTCACTTAGCAGAGCAAAGCAAAGAGGTGTTCAAATTATTGCCACAAACGCATACCACCAATGCGTACGCGATCTATATGACAAAAGCTTTTCGACTATTGCGGTTAAAAGAAATAGTTCTATTTCTTCAAAGATAGCAACAAGAAGGAAATTCAACGAATTAGTAATTTATACGGAGAAAATTAATGAATAGCCAATTAAACGATTTTTTTACGGAAGCAGAATATCAAGACAGCCCGCTTAGGGCTTTATCTGATTTTTTGGTCGCTGAGGAAAGAAATGAAGCTGCTAAAAACTATCAAGCAATGCGATTTGTTGGATATGTACTAGAAATTGGCTTTGACAACGCAACGATTATTACTTCAGATCCATTTAAACAAGCTGTAGGTGGGGTTCCTCGCGGGTCTTTTTTGATAATGGCTCCTAATTCACTACAAGGCATGCCCCCACATTTCTCTCTTCTACGTGTTACCGATACTGCTCCGACACCATTATCAAAAGAAGTTCAGCAAACATATTTTGAGTTACATAAAAAATCTATGCCGGAATTAGACATATGGACAAAAGGGGAACTGCAATGGGGAGCTTTCTCTGCAAAAGTATTGGGGATGTTTTTTCCGAATCCTCAAGATGCTACGCAGGTATCATTTTCAGGTGATGTCAATAATGTGGTGAGTGCCCACAGATATAAAGTCTATGCACCAACTCAAGACCTCCTAGAACTTATTGTTAACAAAATTGTCCGTCAGGAAAATCAATTTTCCATCGGTAAGCTCCGGCTAACGGAGTGCGCTCTGCCCTTCGCAAATATTACCCCTTTAGATATTGATGCAAAAGTTTCAACAAACGATTTTCGAGGATTCCGCACGGCTATGTTTGGCAAAACTCGACTTGGCAAGAGTAATGTCGTTAAAATTATCGCTCAATCAATCATTGAAACAACTGATAATGATCATAGCGTGGGGCAGTTGATTTTTGATATTAATGGTGAATATGCCAACGACAACCCACAGGATGGAAGTAGATCCCTTAATAGCACCTACCCCAGCCGTTGTGAAGTATACGCCTTAACGCCTCGGCCAAACACTCCATCTAAGCCATTAAAATTAAATTTTTATGAGCAGCCTGACTCATGTATCCAAATATTGAGGACGTTACTTGAGCAAAGTAATCAGAATGCACAGTATGTCCGCAGCATGTTTAGTGTCCAGTTGCCAAATATTGAGGAAGTGAAAAGACTTTCTCCTGGAAGTCAAAGAACACGAGCTATTAGAAAAATTCAAATGTATTGGGCCATTTTAAAAAAAGCTGGTTTTGCAGCAAATGAAAGCCGGCTTAAAAGCATTGGTCTTACAGGTGGTTCCCAGCATGCTCCTTCTCACTTCGATCCTCATTTCAATAAAACTATAATTGAAGCTGTTTATGGAACTAGCAACTCTTTCAATGCTCCTCAGAATTTAGATGAGTTGAAGAGTCATCTAGAACAAGTTGAAATCTTTCGTCAACAAAATTGTAATGCCCGATCTCTTCAGGGTAATAGTGGGCCAGTATTTGACGCCGACGATATTGCTCTCCTCAATTTTCTGAACCCAGCAACCGGGGGCGGTCCTAGAATTTTACGCCCTTTTATGCAATATCATGATCCTCAGGCTGGAGATTTCGTGAATCATATCCTTCAATCAATGGATAGTGGTCAAACAGTTATCTTGGATCTCGGCAACGCGGCTGATGAAATTAGACGTTATTTTTCGGATCTTCTATCACGGGCAGTTTTTTCTCATCAGGAAACAAAGTTCACAAGCAATAATTTCGATGGCCACTATGTACAATTATATTTTGAGGAGGCTCACAATCTGTTTCCTAGGGACAACAAAGATTTTACTGGTGTCTACGCTAGATTCGCTAAAGAAGGGGCTAAATTTCACATCGGAATGGTTTATTCAACCCAATCTCCTTCGACAATTAACAAAGAGCTATTAGCTCAAACTGAAAATTTTTTTGTTGCCCATATGTCTTCGCAGGATGAAGCTAATACACTAGCCAAATTGCAAATTCAGTTTGATGGCCTCCAACAAGATATTCTTCACACGAGAACCCCTGGTTATATGAGAATCTTAACTTTCTCACATCGGTTTGTTATTCCAGTTCAGGTAAATAAATTTGAGGCTGTCAGTGCTTCTAATCAACAGAACATAAGAGGTTAGTGGTTATGCCCTATAAAGGAGGCACACGACTCTCTGGTGAACGAGCCAGCAAACTAGGCCATTTAGATATCATCCAGAGTGACCTCGTAAACGAGTTAATAGATCAGTTTGAGAACTTTGAGCCGGAAGAAATTGAGACAGATGCAATATGGAAAAAAATTGATCTGACCGAGGAGCCTTTACGGCTTGTGTTTGCTGTGGATGGTTCCAAGCAAACCGTTCGCTCGAATTTTCCACCCTATAAGGAACTTTCTTTTATAAAAACAGCCTTGCTGAGGCTTGATCAACACGCTTTAAGTAAACTTGATCCTGACGCGCCTCATCCATTAGCTTTACGTGACATTATGGCTGACGCAGCTATGTATCATGCAACCGTACTCCCTTTGAAAGGTGTTCGAGTAAAGGGAAAGACTAATTATGACGCAGTTAGACAAATAATCTTTGAATCTCTCAGAGATCATTCTTTAAATCAAGAGCCTTACAATACGCTGAGATGGTTGGCATACGAATTATGGACAGGGCGGCCCAAAAAATCTCCTAGTTTTAGCTGTCCCCATTGCGCTGAGGAAGTTGAAGGGTTGCCATATCTGTCAGACGAAGGTCAATGCGAGCGTTGCTCCGGCCATCTATATCTCTCTGACATGATTGGTTTTCACCTTGAGATGGGTGAAGATGTTGCTCCTGATTCTATTTCAACGGCTTATATGCTCATACATGAAACTCTTTTGGTGTTTACCGGGATTCGTTATTTTTTGGAGAAGAAAAAATATAAGGTGCTCAGCAATGCTTTATTTTTAAAAGACGGCCCTCTTACTTTGAGGAGTCAATACTCAAAATTGGTCATCCCAATTCGAAATTTTTTTGAATTTACCAAAGCTCAGGGAATTGAAATACATATTGCTGGTCAGGAAAAAACAGGGGCTTTTGTGGATCACCTTGAAATTATAGCAAAACACGCTCCTGTCGATTCCGTATTAGCACCTAATAACAATTATATCCGAAAAGAAATTCAACATCGTCCGGAACGTGCAGAACCTTATGGCTCACGAACAAACTACGGGAACAAATTGTTTGTAAAAATTAACGATTACCATCACTTAGTCATGAGCATACCTACTGGGAATTACACCGACACGAGATCCACCGCCGACATGTTGGGCATAAAGAAAATTCTAGCCACTTTGCCAACCATCTTGAGCAATCGTTATGAGTGTGGTCTCGTCCCTGTAGAACTTGCAAATGGCATAGCCTCGCTTTCTAGCTATCCTTCTGCTGCGATACTTAAGATGTTCGCTGATATATAAATGTACCGAACTAGGCGCTGTGCACTTGATGCCGGAGATCGTCTGCGGCGCGATTGTCCATTCTGAGAAACCTTTCCTGAAAAAACCATTACATCTCTCCAGGAGAAATTCGGTTCACTGGAATCCTCGGATTCAGCGCTTCGCACTGCGACATCAAAATACGAGTTCACAAATAGAGCGAATTCAAAAGATAGCTAGTTCTCGAATGAATTTGCCTAACCCATCAAGCCGACGCTCATGCGCGGCGTTGTACACTTAAATTCGGAGGTTTGCTGCATGACTATGAGTTGGAATTCATTGTTATCTTCTCGTAGGTTGTCATCGGGAGAAGATAGTCAAGATAATAGCGGAAGAACCACCTTCCATAAGGATTGTGACCGGATTATATTTTCAAGCTCCTTCCGTAGACTTGGCAAGAAAACCCAAGTTCACCCACTTGCTGCAAATGACCATATTCATACACGTTTGACTCATAGCATTGAAGTTGCAAGCGTTGGTAGAAGTCTTGGAATTACGATTGGTGAAAGAATTCAGGACGAGTTACCAAAAGGATTGTCACCATCAAATGTGGGCCAAATCGTACAAGCTGCATGTTTAGCGCATGATATTGGTAATCCTCCATTTGGCCATGCTGGTGAAGAAGCAATTAAATCTTGGTTTTCTCAACCCCAAATTTCACATCTTCTTGAAGGATTAGAGGATTCCGAACAAAATGATTTAAAGCATTTTGAAGGCAATGCCCAGGGCTTCAGGGTTGTTTCACAATTAGAGTTTTACCCATGTGATGGGGGCATGAGATTAACATATGCATCAATTGCATCAATGCTAAAATATCCTTGGACCTCAAGAGAGATTAATCGTATTAAAAAATTCAGTTCATTTTTAACTGAAGAAGATATTCTAAAAAAAGTAGCAGATCATGTTGGTTTAATCAAAAATGATGAATATAAATATTGTCGGCATCCTTTAGCATTTTTAACAGAAGCTGCTGATGATATCTGTTACAGGATTCTCGACTTAGAAGACGCTCATGAGATGGGTATTTTATCTTTTAGTGAAATTTTAGAAATTCTTGTACCATTGTTCGGGAAAGATAAAAAACTCCAAAATATAGTAAATTCATCAACAATGTCAAATAGAAGAAAAATGTCTTATCTTCGAGGACGTTCAATTGGATTAGTGATTGATAATGTTTCTGATGCCTTTATAACGCAGCTACAGCAAATCATGCAAGGCAAGTTAAAAGACGATCTAATATCATGTTGCCCGGATGATATCAAGAATCCATTGGATAATGCAAAGCAAATAGCTCGTGACAGAATATTCAAACACCCCCGCAAAATTGAAATTGAAATTGGATCGTTTACGACTATTGGTATTTTGTTAGAAGCTTTTTGCTCGGCGGTAAGAGAACAGGTTATTGGGAAAAAAAATTCTTTTCGAGGTGAACGAATATTGAGTATGATGGGAGTTAATGCACCTCAAAAAGGAGACTCTTTGTATAAATCTTATATGCGAGTATTAGATTATATCTCTGGAATGACAGATAGCTACGCCACTCACATAGCAAAGCAGATCGGTGGTATGGGAATGTGATAAATGTGTACAAAGGCTAATGCAGCCGACGCAAAATGAAGCGGGTTTTGAACGGACTGCCGACAAAGGACATTTCACATTCAGCTAAGATTCCCCCAAAGATTCCAACAGAAAATCCCGCGCAACAGCCCCATCTCTTTGGTCCCTCCCGCCGACAAACTCCGGCGTTCCCTCCCCACGCTGAAATCCCCGCCGTCGAATATCACATCACCCCCAACCTCATTCACCATCCGTGTCAAAGACACCGATCTGGTTGCCCAGGCGGACCTTGACGCCGCCGGAGACGTACCGGCCCGGTTCGAACACCAGGATCACCAGGGAGCCGCCATAGAGGAAATGGCCCAGTTCGTCTCCGCGTTGGACCGGAACCGGCCCGGTTGCGTTCAGGAACCGGTCCTGGAAGACCACGGAACCGATCTCGCTCAGGCCCACGGCCACCGCGGCCACCAGACCGTACGTTCCGGTATCGATGATGAAATAGCCGCGTTGATAGTTCTCGAAAGCCCCGAAGTCCGCGCCGGGCCGCCCCACGTTGCCGTTGGACGGGACAAAGGCGGGAAAATCCTCCATGCCCAGCAGGGCGCCATCCACCAACGCGGTCTCGATCACCGCCCCGGCCACCGGGGAGTGGTACCGGTGATAGGTGTTGGGCATGAGAATGCAGGACAGGGCCGTGCCGCCCACGAACCGCTCCCAGTGCCTGGAACCGGCCAGCAGCTCCTGGATGTTCAGTTCCTGGGTGCCCTTGGTGCGCAGCTTGGTGCTGTTGTCCACGATGGGCACGGGAATGGAATTCATGATCGCATCCGTGGGCGCGCTGATCACGTAGTCCCGCTCCGGCATGGTCTGGGGCCGACTTTGGGCCTGGTCCTTTAACGTGCGGGCGAAAAACTCGTTGAACGAGCCAAACCCGCCGTCAGGGGCATCGGGGTCCGGGAGCAGGTAATCCTCCTTTTCAATGCGCGGATTGGCCAGCCACTGGGCCACCACTGCCCGGGATTCCGGGCTGTCCATGAAGGCGCCCCGGTCCTGGATGAAACGGTGAAACAGCTCCCGGCCCGGAGAGATCTGGAAAACAGCTTTGCCGAAGGGATTCTGGTAGGCGAAGAAGTCCATCACCTCGATGTAGGCCAAACCGTCGTCCGAACTGCCCTTGGACCGGGGCAGAAACAGGCACCAGTCGCCCAGAAAGGCGAGCAGGTCGTCATGATTCTTGCCGATCCAGGGATTGCCCTCCGGGTGATAGCCCGCGGGCAGGGGCTGCATGTTCTCGAAGGCCTTGTCCATGAGCAGCCGGAAAACCTCGTTTTCCTGGTACGTCTGGGCAAAGGCCCCGATGCTCTCCGCGCATTGCGCGGGAAGCGGCAAAACGTCGGCCCGGCTGGAGGTGGCCCAACACGTCGCGCAACAGACAAGGCAGCAAAGCAGCAGGCTTTTCATGGTTTCTCCTTTTTTTTCTTTTATTCTGACAATTTGAGCATGCCCCCTTGAGGCGCGTCATCCCCGCATCACGACAGCAGGCTCAAAAAGTTCGTCAGGGCCACCTTCCGGGCCGTGTCCGGGCTCAGGGAGTCCAGCAGGCTGTAGTATTTGACGATATTCTGGTTGTACGTGGCAAAGTGACCGATGTTGTCCGAACCGATCATGAAGCGGTCGGAAAAGTCCGAGATCAGGGTCAGCCATTCGGGGCGGATGCGTGGTTCCTGCTTGGAGGTCTGGACGTAGGTTTCGAAGATGATCCAGGACAGGTCGATGTACAGATTATCGTGCCTGGCGAGCATCTCCCGCAACAGTCCGGTATAGGCGGTCTGGTCCAGATCCAGCATCCGGGACAGCCCGGCATGGGCCCAGATGATCACGGTCTTGGGATGCCGGGTCAGGGCGTCTTGCACCTCGTGGACATAGATGGGGCGGTCCAGCCGGTTGCGGGAGGTGGCGTTGTTGTGCAGGCTCACGGGCAGGTTTTTCTGGGCCGCCAGGTCGTAAATCGGGTCCAGGGCCGGGTGGTTGGCCCGGGCCGTTTCGCCGTAGGTCAGGTTGGTCAGGTCGTCCCGGTGGCCGAAGACCTCGCCCACGCCTTGCCAGAGCCCGGGATATTCCTCCAGCATCCGCTCCACGTGGAGCACGGCATGCTTGTCCGTGGCGTTGAACCCGCAGATGAAGGGGTGGAAGCGGGGGCGGGCCTGGTCGGGCAGTTCCAGAAGGCGCCGGGCCACGATGAAATCCGTGGCCGAATACCAGTAGGTCCGCCCGTTGTCGTCGAGATAGTACCCGGGTTCTTCGGGTTCGGCGGCGTCCCATTTCTTGATCAGGGGCATGCCGGAAAACATGATGTGCGCAACGCCCGCGTCGTCCATGGACCGCAGCAAGGCGTCCATCCCCTCGGTTCTCTGCAGAAAATCCACGTAATGAAAATGGCTGTCCGCAACCATGTACCTGACGGCTGCATCCGAACCCGAACCCGAACTCGAATCAGGTCCGGCCAGGGCTGAAAACGGCCCCGACACGCCCTGAACGCTTCCGGCCAACGCTCCCACGGCCGCGATCTTCAAAAACGTTCTGCGATCCATACCCTGCTCCTTTTGCTCAATAGCAAGCACTGCCATGCGGCGATGACGTCATTTATCAAAAAAACGCCAGAAACGGCGAGATGACCAAAAGAACTCCCGTTGCCGTGACCATCCAGGCCTGGGGTCCGCGGTATTTGGCGAACCGGTCCACCTTGTAGATCAGAATGACTGGGATGAAGCATCCGATGATGGCGAAAATCGGGCTGCAGATGCTCGTGAAATAGAGAATCGGAAAATCAACGATCGTGGCAAACCAGCCCAGCAGCACGATAAAGGCCAGGACTCCCATGGACAGTTTGGTCTGGTTCACGGCTTGCCTGGGTTTATCCTTGAGCACAAGTTTCCTGTACAGCCCGACGCAGGCCTCATGCAGTCCGAGGAGCACCCCGAAAAACGACGTCACCACCGCGCAGAGATCAATGACAACGCCCATGGCCGGAATAAGCGTGCCGGGGATGACCTTGGCCATCAGGGCCAGAAAGGAGGTATTGGCCAGAAAAGCCTGGTAGGCGTCCTCGGCAGAGACGGAAAAGGTACAGGATAGAACGAAGAAGAAAACAACGCCGGCCAGGATGGCAAACGACCAGTTCATGATCTGAGCGGCCTTGCGCCTGGCGATATCGATGTCCTGATGTTCGGAGCGGGCATAGACGACCAGGGGGCTCAACGACTGCAGAAAAAGAATGGAGGTCATGGCAAAAGGCAGGGTGATGATCGTCTGGGTCAGCAGGTTCCCAATGGAGGTGATTTCCTTGATATTGCCCAGGTCCCAATGCGGGATGAGCATCAGGGCCAGCACGGTCAGGGACGAAAGGATGACCACCACCAGGAGCTTGGTCAGATTGAGGAGCAGGGTCTTGCTGGCAAAGGCCACGAGCACCAGAAACGCGACAATGGCCAGGCCGTAGAACGGATTGGCGGACAAGAGCCCCTCGGTCATGCCCGCGGTCTGAAGGTAGGACGCGCTGTCGTTGGTCACGGTTTCGCTGTACACGAAGAGCCAGATCACCAGCATCAGAAAATACAAAAACCCCAACCCGACCCCCCACCTGTCCCCCAGATACTCGCTGATCGTGGCCGGATAGTCCGTGGCCTGCCGGGCTTCCACCAGGGTGTTGATGAAAAGTCGCTGGAACTGGTACAGGGCCGGGTAGGCGATGAGCACGGCCAGCAGAAACGTCCACAGCCCCACGATTCCGGCCTGGATGGGCAGGAAGACGATCCCGGCTCCGATGCCCATGCCGATATTCACGGCCACCCATCCCCAGTCCTGGGACGTCATCTTCAGATTCCCGCGCGTCGCGCCCATGTGTTCCCCATGCTTGCGTGTTGGTCGGTTGCGGCGCAATCACCGCGCCGACATGGTTTTAATGCTAAGATCGAACCGGGTTTGGTCCTCACTCGGCGGTCATGATCTTCAGGATCACCTCGTCGGTCTGCTCCATGCCCGTGCTGGCCAGTACACCGATATTGCGGATGGTGGCTTCCACGTCGTGGCCCACGATGCCTTCGCCTCCGTGCAGGTCCCGGTGGTAGGAGGCCAGGGTGGCGGAATCAAAGGCGGCATAGATGCCCGTGGCGATCTTCATGGCGCAGGAGGGCTTGGCTCCGTCGCAGATGATCCCCGAGACGTTGCCCAGGGTGTTCACGATGGCATGGGCCGTGGTGTCGTCATCCGCGCCCATCAGGAAGCTCAGCGCCCCACTCACCCCGGCCGCCGCGCACATCGCCCCGCAATAGGCCGACAAGCGGCCGACCTGGGTCTTGATGTGCACGGTGCACAGGTGCGAGAGAAAAAGGGCCCGGATCAATTCGTCTTCGCAGTGCCCTTGCAGCCGCGCGAATTTGATCACCGGTAGTGAGGCGGTCATGCCCTGGTTGCCGCTCCCGCTGGTGGTCATCACCGGCAACGGGCAGCCGCTCATCCGTGCGTCGCTGCCGGCCGCGGCAAAGCTCGCGCAACGGTTGCGCACGTCGTCGCCGTAGATTCCCTGCTCAATGTTCTTGAGAATGCTGGCCCCGATGTTCACACCGTAGGTATTTTGCAGCCCCTCCTCCGCGATGGTGCTGTTCAGGTCGACAACCTGCCTGAACAGGGGCCGAATCAAATCCAGATCAATGGTCCTGGCCAGGTCGTAAAGAAGACGGACCGACAAGATGGAACGATCTTCCTCGGTGGTGTGAAAGGTTTCGGGACTGAAGCCGCGGTTAAGCAGAA
Organism: Desulfonatronum zhilinae; assembly: GCF_900182865.1. NCBI lineage: Bacteria > Pseudomonadati > Thermodesulfobacteriota > Desulfovibrionia > Desulfovibrionales > Desulfonatronaceae > Desulfonatronum > Desulfonatronum zhilinae. The sequence continues at coordinate 51,767 of NZ_FXUJ01000010.1, read as the reverse complement.
CCTGGCCGTTTTTAACGACTCTGGTCAGGTTGGTATGCAGATACCGCGCCTCGACCTCGGCGCTCTGGTCCCCGGCAACCGCCTCGATCCTGATATACAGCTTGATGGGCGTCTTTTCGTGGATCACCTTGAAGGATGTCCGCTCCAGGCACTCCCTGACCCCGGCCATGTCCTGTTCGGTTATGCCGCTGATCACCATCAGGTCTTTGCTGCAATCCCCGGCCACGATGCCCATGGCCGCCGAGGCCTCAATCCCGACCATCCCCCCGCTGCCCGGTACGACCACACTTTTGACGTTCTTGATGATATTCCCGGAAACGAAGATCTTGACCTGTTCCGGAAGGATGCCCAGCACTTCACGGACTTTTGCCGCCACGAGGGCTATGGTGATGGGTTCGGTGCAGCCCTGGGCGGGCACGATTTCCTCATGCAGAATTTGCAAAACCTTGGCGACGGTATCGGATGCAACGTTCATCACAGCTCCGGGGTTGAGGTTGGCCTGAGCATGCCTGTCTCATTGTGCGGCTTCCCGCTACAAAATCAGAGGCGTGCAGTGGGTCGCGTCGGGCCGCGGTCCACTCAATTGCCCGGACCAGGCTTTCCAACTGCTCCGGGCTGAAACCGCGCTGACGGTCATTCGCCCTGGTTGTCCGTGACCACGGCAATTCCGGCCCGGAGCGGAATGTTTTCCGAGTGCAGTCCCGGAGTCTGGCCGTGCAGATCGAACTCCAGGTTCACTTCAGGACGAAAGATCAGGCAATGGGTGGAGCCTCCGAAGTGGAACATCCCGAGCTGGTCGCCTTTTTGGACATGCTGGCCTTCGTAGACCGTGATCTCGTTGGATGAGACCTCGGCCATGCCCACGAACAGGACGGCCATCAGGCCGATATCCGGATTGTCCGCTTCGATGAAGATCAGCGCTCTGGCCGCCACCTGGGTGATGTATCCCTGGGATTCATTGGGACCGGCCGGGTCAAAGCCTTCGTCAAGCGCTTCGGCGTAATAGGAACCGTCGATCAGCCTGGTCTTGACGATTCTGCCGCTGACCGGACTGTGCCAGCGGTGATAGCTGAGCGCGCTCAGAAAGGCCTGATAAATGGTCCCGCCCTTGAACTGATCCACCAGGGGATCGCCGTCCATCATGTGGAAGAGCGAGTAAGGCTGGGCCTTGATCCAGAACTGATCGCGCAGTTGGACATCCGTGGCGATCCGGTACGGAGCGGATTCGCAGGCATTGGCGATCACCGCGTCGTTGTCGGGTTCGGCCACGGGGCGGCGGCCGTCGCGGAAGGTCCGGGTAAAGAAGTCATCCCATGATGCGAAGCCGTAATGGGGCTGATCCGGGTCGCAATGGAAATCCTCCACAAAGGTCGGCATGGCTTCCCGGGCGTCCCGGCCGAACCAGCCTTTTTCCGGATGATCGGTGAGTACATGGCGGGAATCCGGGGAGGCCAGGAACACGGCCCACTGATTCAGGATCTTCTTCAATTGGCGATTCACTTTTTCGTTCAGGAAGGCCGAAGTGCCGGCAGGAGTGGCCATGGGCCAGTCCAGGATAGCGTTGATGGGAAAGCCCACCAGCCCGGTTTTGTTGAATTCCGGGGCCTGGGTCAGAATACGATTCATCAGGACCAGCATGTGCCGGTAATCCCTGACCTGCGGCTGGCCCGTGGGGTCATTCAGAAACGGCGGCTTTTGCGGGACCTGCTCGAACATCTGGGTGAAGAGCATGAACAGTTCCGGATCGTTTTCAATGAGTTCCTTGAATTCCTGGATCACGGGCAGCAGGGGCACATCTTCGGGCAAAGCGTCCGTTTCCCGGATCAGATCAGCCCGCCAATCCTCCAGGATTTGCTGATCCGAGGGCAGCCATTGCCCGACATTGTAAGGAAGGGACTTCTCACCCGTCTCGGCCTGGGCAAACGGCAGCCCAAAGCAGAGCTGGAGTGTGGCCACGATGGCCAGGACACTTGCTAAAAAACATTTTGTCCGTTGCATGAGATGCTCCATGTTGAGATGCTACTTGATAACAATCTTGAAGTTATTTCCAGCGTCGCGCTTGCTCTTGTAAAAGGCGGTTTTCAATTTTTTGAGGATGTTGCCTGCAGTCAAGGATCGCGTAAACTGAAGCGACATCTACATCATAAGTGTAGTATATGGCATACGGAAAACGCTTGGCCAATAGCCAATGAAAATGGGCAAACTTTATGGGATGTATCCCGGCATAAAGCATGAGCGAGTCAATATCGGCGTAAATGGAATCAAGAAAATACTGGCCAACGCCCGTGGCTTGCTCTTCATAGAAACGGTAACCCTCAACAAGGTCGAGTTTGGCATTGTCAAAAATGCGAACTCTCACGAAACGCTCTCCCGTATTTCTCTTTTTGCCGTTTCCCAATCTGTAAATCCAACTTCCCCAGTTTCAGCAAGACGTTTTCGCTCATCAAGAATCTGTGCATGCCAAAAAGGCGGTTCATATTCGCCTGACACCTTGGAGATATCCTCCCAGATTTCTTCCATTACCCCAATTTTTTCAGCCAAAGTCATTTTGTGAAGGGGCAAACTGTATGACATCTCCATCCTCCTGTTGCTTTGATGTTTCTGATCCTTCCGTTCACTATCCAATGTTTCTCGGTTCATATCCGATTTGAACCTGTGCAAATTTTGCACAAGTTGCCTCCCGATCAAGTTCGCTTTCCTTGAATATTTTACACAAATGCTTAGTGATAACAGAACGTTCTCGCCCAAAAAGCTTGGCCATCTGCTCTTGAGTCAGCCAAACCGTTTCCCCTTCCAGGGTCACCTGGACAGGCTTGGTGATATCCGGGTCTTCGTAGATGATGATTTCGCTCATGGGTGGGGTGCCTTCAAGGCTTGGCTGGAAGATTTTTGGCTTGGAGTCGGACATCGTTAGTCTGCTGAATTGTGAATCTCCCAGTCGCTTCAGCGATACACATCTTTTCTATGACCAATCGTGACAATCCGTACAGTTCATCATCTTGGATGGAGTAAACAATGCGGTATCTTCCCTGACGCAGGCGGTACCGTTCCTGCCCGGTCAACTTTTCACCGCCTGGCGGGCGAGGATCATTTTCCAGGTCTTTTATCCGGTCAAGGATTTTCCTGACATCCTTTTTTGGAATTCCGGAAAGGTCCTTCTCCACGGATTTCCTGAAAAATATGCTATATCCGGCCATCTTTCCTGAGCCTCTTCACCATTTCATCATAACTGAGAAGGGGCTCATTTACCCGGTTTTCGAATGCCGCAAGATCTTCGGCATCTTCGGCAAGAGCATTTTTTACGGCCGAATTGACAAGATCCGAAACGGATCGAGATGTCTCCAACGCCTTCATTTTAAGAGCCTTATGAACAACCTCGTCCAGATAAATCGTGGCGCGCTTAACAGTTGCTTCCATACTATCGCCTCCATGAGTTTGAAGACATTGTGGTGCTACAGCGTTTAAACGTCAAGACGTTTTTTTTCATCAGTTTTCGCATATCTCACAAGGTGTCCAGCCAGCAACCATATGTATAAAAAGGGGTAATTACTCAGCACAGAGTAATCTGTTGCCGGGGTCGGAATCGGGATCGGGATCGGGATCGAATTAGGATTATTGGCGAACAAACAGTATCTATCCCGATCCCGATCCCGACGCCGACCCCGATAACTGCATTTTCTCAAGCGAAAAACGCATTCCCGAAGTAGAATTGGTATAAGTCGTTTATTTTTTTGGTTTCCCAGCGATGGGCCGACTCACCTTTCCAGTGCGGTCCATTCTTCTCGAATGAAGTCTCTTAACAGGCGGGCTGTGTCGGTGAGCACTTCGAGCCTGGCGAATGGATCTCCGGATACGTTGATATACTGCATGACGAGCGCGTCGGCTCCGGGAAAGGCGTCTGGAGACACTCCCGCGAAAATGTATCCCCTTTCGGCGCAGGCGTCGGCAACTTTGGCGCATTCATATTGTTCAATGTTCAGAAACAAATATATCGTGTCCGCTTTGTCGCGGCAGAGGTTTCGGGTCCAATGGAAAATCCAGTTGGACACGGTGGTTGGATCGTTGCCCAGGTTTTCCACTTCCAGAACGCCGACATTGAGGTCTGGGATGCGGCTGGAATGCAGCAGCGGGCTCCCCTCGGCCAAGGACGGCGGCAGGCGCGGCGGTGCGGCTGCTGCCGGGCATATCGGTATTTCTGCCTGTTGATAGAGTGTCGCGACGATGTCGGCATAGCGCTGGGGCGGATGGATCACGCGTTGACGCGGCGGCGTAAGGGGCAGCCACTGGAGCATCAGGCTCATTTTGCCCTGCTGCGTTCCTCCGATGCTTTTGAGCTCCACGTTCGGCGGACAGAAAGCCAGAAACAGGCACATGTCGAGGAAGCTGTTCGCTTTGGCCAAGCGTTGGGAGGAGTTACTTCCCGAAATCCTTCTTCACGTCCGCGACGAATTTGTCCAGCAGATCCTTGCTCACATGCTGCATGATCAGCACATGGGCCAGCTCGCCCTGCTCCGGATGAACATCCGGGGCCAGGCCGTAGAAGTCCATGATCCCTGGGCTGGGGCGCTGGAAGAACACGGTGTTGGAGTATTCGTTGAGCCAGGACTTGATGCCCAGCTTTTCCAACTCGCCATGCAGATACTCGGCGTTGGCGATGAGCTGGGCCGCCTGGTTCTCGAAGACGTTGGGCTCGGAAAAGGTGATCTTCCACCACAGCTTCAGCGGGGAAATGGCGCTGCGGGAGCAGGTGATGGTGGGCACGGCATCCTTCAGATATTCCACCTGAAAGGGGTTGATGTTGTCGCGCACGTACTGGGTGGAGAGGAACAGGCCCGCGGGCTCGTCCAGACCCCAGAACTTGTGGCCGGAAATGGCGATGGAGTCGAAGCCCATCTTGGCGCTGTTCACCAGGTCGCTGGCCGGGGGCGGCAGAAAGCCCAGGATGCTCCCGAACAGGGCCGCGTCCTGGTGGCGGTACACGGCCGGCGGACCGACCTTTTCCAGGATGGCGTTGATGCCCAGCTGGTTGTCGATGCCGCCCTTGAACGTGGTGCCCATGGCAATGACCACCAGGGCCGGGCGGGTTGGGTCGAGCTGGGCCTCGAAGTCGGCCAGTTCCATCCGGCCCATGGCATCGGCCTTGATCAGGCGCAGCTCCAGGCCCTGCACGTCGGCCAGCTTCTTGATGGAGTAGTGAGCCTCCTCGGAGACGTAGGCGATGGGCGGCAGATCGGACTGGGCCTGCAAGACCTTCTTGCCGAAATACATGCCGTGGTTGTTGCCGTCCGTGCCGCTGGCCGTGACAAAGCCCCAATGGCCCTTGTCGAAACCGAAACGGGGCGCGAAATAGTCCACCACTTCCTGCTCAAATTCATGGGAGTTGAGCAGCAGACCGCTGGTCTTGTACGGGTCGCCCACGTTGTTCATGGCCGCCTGGGAAAGCCCGCTTTCCTGATACCACTTGTAGAACCCATGCAGTTCCGTATCCTGGTTGATGGGGTAGCCGATGAAGTGCGGCCGCTCCGAAAGCATGTACGCGGCATAGGCGTTCAGCCGGTCCATGGCTTTTTGGTGGTCGGTGTTCTGGGCCAGAGCCGGGGAGGACAGAAAAAGGGCGAGGACCAGGATAATCCTGGCCAGGCCGAGAGGATACGACGGGAAAGACGATCTTTTCATGGGAGTTGCTCCTATTTGAGTTGGTGGTTGGTTGGCTGATTCGTCTGTAGATATGCTTCCGCGGAAGCTATTGCGCCGATGAGGCGAAGTCTGGAATGGATTTGGCGAAAGAACTCCAATGCCAGCTGTGCCTTTGCTGTCACCGGCAAAACCGTTTCCGCAGTTGCCATATGAGGGTATGAACAGAATCCACTGCTTACGTGGGGTGTTACCTGACGTATCCTCACGAGTTCAAGCAACCGAATCACCAAATCATTAATAATAACGCACAGCACGGACAAAGAGACGACTCGACATTTTTTCAAGTTTCGCGTCCCCGTTTTTAAGGTCCACGTACCAAGCGAGTTGATCATCGTTCCCAGAACGGCTGTATGACCAATGAAAATAGGGTATCAAGTCCATCATGTTTTTGCATGGTGAGCGAGAAAGGTCCAGCAATTCATCCTTGCTTGGAGGCTGCCAGCCGGAATGACCTCCTAAAGAAAGAGAAACGGAATAGCCAATGGCCGCAGCATAATCCATTTGAACGGCCGGTTCTTTTTGCCACATTTTGCCTGTGTTGTTGTCCGTCACGGTCCCGTCTCCGTTGTCCACGCACTGTTGGGCAAAGGCAGGGCCGGACATGATCAGTCCGGTCAGGCAGAGCATGCATGCCAGCGCCGAAATGGCGAACAGCTTTCTCCACATCTTGTTCATGACGATCCTCCTTGAACGTTGAATGGTGTTGATGTTTCATTCAATTAAGCACAATTCGCGCCAAGCAGGAAATATGCATAATTTCAATTTGTTGCGGAAACCTGCCAGCCGCGCGCGACAGCGTGGTTGGCACCAACCTTTTTGGCACTGCAAACAAGAACGGCGGAAACGGGTGGTGTTACGTTGCTTGTCAGCAACACGGAGATGACGCCGTACTCGATTTTCGTTTATTTCAGGCGACTACGCCTTCCTGGCCCGGCCCAGGGCGTCCGCGGCGATGAGGGCGTGCAGGACGTTTTCAGGACGGATCACGTCGGCTTCGTTGTGGATGCATTCACCAGATGCGCAGGCCTTTTGCGCCACCTGGGTCAATCCGGCCCGATCGACGTTCGCGAGGCCGAGGTCGTCCACGCAGACGAAATCCTGATCGGCACGGACGACGGGCAGATCCGTCTCGGTCAGGTCTTCGGGATTGGAGGCAAAGCCGCCGGTGAGGGCGAAAACGCCCGTGGGGGCGCGACCTTCGGCTTCCCTCTTTTCCGGTTCATCCGCGAAAGCCGCGTCCGGCGGATGTGCCCCCATCCGGCATGCGTTACGTGGCGCGCGTCGTCGCCGTCATTCAACGGTCCCCATAATCCGCACGTTGAAGGAGGTCATGGCCATGAATATTTCCTTGATGGCCTGATCAACCTCCCTGCCGATCAGGTCCAGTTTGGCCAGTTCCGTCAGTCGGGGCATGACTTTGGGCAGTTCCTGTTCCGGAAACAAGGTTTCCGCAAGCCCGCAGGCGCTCACCAGGCCGATGAGCACGGCCTCGCGCGGGCCGGGAATGCCCTCGCTGAGGATCAATTCCCGTAACCTGGCTCGGACTTCCTTGACTTCCCGGTCGTCCATCAATGGGTAGCGGCGCTGGGCAAAGACCCAGAGGATCTTGCGATCCTCGACTTTCAAAACGCCCTTGTCCACCAGTCCCTGGAGCACGCGTTCCTGAAGCCTGTCGGTCCGCAAGGCGATTTCGTTCAGCCAGAAAGTCGCGTTCCGACTGGTTTGCCCCGCTTGCAGCCTCTGCAATATTTCATCCAGGAGCGGTTCACCCGTGGGATCTGTATTGACCACCATGAGGGCGTGCAGGTCCGTGTCGATGCGGTTGGCCGTGGCCAACTCCATGAGCAGGGCTCCGGCCAGGGCCGTGCGCAAGGCCTGTTCCGGCATGGGGCGGAAGGCGCCTTTTTTGTCGTCCAGGGTCAGCAGCAGGATTTCCTCGGCGAAATGAAGCATGGTCTTGGTCCTTTCCTTGATGATGGTTGATGCCAACGCAGGGTGAAGCCGGGTGGGAATCGGGGCACGGATGATCAACAAGAGGGAGATCAAGTCGAGAATATGCGAGCCCCGGCCATTCCTTGTCGTAATATCTGAAGCCGTGCTTTTCCATGAGGGTCTTCAGCAGCAGGTTGTTTGAGGATTGCTCCTCATGTAACGGCCCCAAGAAGTACCTCACTGGCTGACGCGGACGGGCCACACGCGGTTGGTATGTAATTCCATCAGGCCTGAACGGACCTTGCTGTTGGGTCATGGAAATCTTTGGTTCCTCGTTGTTTCGCGTGACAAAATTGCCCTGGCCCGTCAGGAAGCTTGGCCGGACGTGCCCCGGTACAGGACCGCCAGCAGGGTGATGTCGTCGGATTGCGGGGCGGTGCCGGAGAAGGCGCGGACGGTTTCCAGGAGCTCGCCCACCAGTTTCTTGGGAGGCTTCCCGCTTCTGGCACTGGTTTCCTGGAGCAGGCGTTCGTCGGAGTAGAGTTCCTGATCAGGATTAAAAGCCTCGGTCACTCCGTCGGTGTAGGCCAGCAGAGCATCGCCTGGCTTGAGCCTGATTTCCCATGTCTGAAACGGCATGTCCTCCATGCCGCCCAGAACCAGCCCCGGAGGCAGGTCCAGCCACTGGGCCGCCTGGCCGGCGGCCAGCAGGATCGGCCGGTTATGCCCGGCGTTGGAGAAGCGCAGCAGGCCGGTGCGCAGATTCAGGACTCCGCAGAACAGGGTCACGAACATGCCCGCCTCGTTGCCCAGGCACAGCTCGTTGTTCACCCGGGCCAGCACTTTGGAAGGATCAGGCTCCTGCTCCGCGATGCCTTTCATCAGGGTTTTGGTCACGGCCATGAACAGAGCCGCGGGCACGCCCTTGTCCGAGACGTCGCCCACGGAAAAAAACAGATGATCCTCGTCCAGGAGGAAAAAGTCATACAGGTCCCCGCCCACGTGCTTGGCCGAATCCAGGACCGCGTAGAGGTCCATCTCGTGGCGGTCCGGGAACGGCGGAAACTGCTTGGGCAGGAAGTTCATCTGGATGTTGCGGGCGATTTTCAGCTCGCTCTCGATGCGTTCCTGGGCCTTGGTGGTTTCGGTCAGGTTGGTGATGTACTCCTTGAGCGCCACGCGCATGGCGTCCACGGAGCCGGAAAGCTGGCCCACCTCGTCATTGACCCGGGCCTTGGGCAGGGCCACGTCCAGATTGCCCTTGGCGATTTCCGTGGTCGCCCCGACCAGGGTGCGCAGCGGCTTGGTGATGCTCCGGGAAATGGCCGCCACCACCAGCAGGAGGATGGAAAAACCCGCCGCGCCGATGAGCAGCACGACATGGCTCAGGGAAAGGATGTCCGCGTACAGCTCGTCCCTGGGGATCATCACCCCCACGGACCAGCCGCTGGACGGCACAGGCGCGTAGTACAGCAGCGAGACCCGGCCCGTGTGCACACTGGTGAAATCGGCAAACCCCTCTTGGCCCCGGATCATCTCCCGACCGATCCGGCGCAGCTCGGGCAGGTTCATTTCCTCGGCCACGCTGAACACGCTCTGGCGCATGATCCGGTGTTGGTCCGGATGGGCCACGAACTGGCCGTTGCGGCTGATCAGGAAGGCATACCCGGATTCGTACAGGGAGACGGCGGAAATCAGGTCCACCAGGGCTTCCAGAGAAACATCCGCGGTGACCACGCCGCGAAATTGGCGCCCTGCTTCGGTATTCCGGTAAAATGGAGCCGAGAACGTGGACATCACGACGTTGCCGCCTCCCTCGTCGAAATAGGGTTCGCTCCAGAGAGCACGTCCGAGATGTCGAGGAATGCTGTACCAGTCCCAGTAAAAATATTGATAGCCCTCGCCACCCAGACTGGTCAGGACCAGCTCGCCGGACACATCCCGATACACATACGGGGCGAAATAGCGCTCGTCCGGGTCCATGGCATGGGGCTCGAACGCCGCCGTGGTTCCGAAGATATCCGGATTGGCCTCCATGGCGTCCCGGAGCATGGCCAGCAGCTCGATTTCCGTGGGGTGCCCGTATTCCAGGTGCAGGGCCAGGAAGCGGGGTATGCGCTCCACCCCGCTGAGCGTGGTTTCCAGTTGATGCACCAGGGAGCGGGTCAGATTGGCGGCGTTTTCCTGAACGTTCTTCAGCACAAGTTGCTTGGAATAATGGTAGTTGTAGCCAAAGGCGATCAGGAAGATCAGGGTCGTGCTGGTCAGGACGAACAGGGCCAGGCGAAAGGACAGGCGCTGCTTTCTACTCGGCGGAGAAACGCGGGTCATAAAAACTCCTGAAGGGCGCTGTGTGCGTGATTACCCCGGTCTCGAACAGCTCGGCCGCCACCAGCTCGTAATCCTGCTCTTCCAGGCGACCGAGGGGGATGTTTTCGCCCTCGGGCAGGATGATGTCCCGCATCCGGGCCAGCATCCAGCGTTGATGCACCCGGTTGGTGGGCAGATTGGCCTCCTCGACGCGGAGCATGACCGCGTCCAGGGCCTCTTCCGGATGGTCGAAGGCGTACAGCCAGCCTTCAAGGGAGGCCTGAACGAAATCCCGGACCAGGTCCGGATCATCACGCGCCAGGCTCTCCAGGCAGTACAGTCCGTCTTCAGGAAAATTGGCCCCGTAGTCGGCCAAAAAGAACACGCTCAGCTCGTTCTCGTTGATTCCGGCATGGATAAGGGTGTTGTATTCGTTGTACCACATGGCCGAGGCCGCATCCACGCCGCCCAGCAGGAACAGGTCCAGGGTGTAGCCCTGGGGGATGATGGTCACGTTCATGTCGTAGCGCCGGAAAAAAGCCAGGGGCTGGGCCTGGAACGCCGGCCAGACCGAGACGCGCTTGCCGTCCAGATCAATGGGCGAAAGGATCCCGCTGCTTTTCTTGGCCACCAGCATCAGGGCGGAACGCTGGACGATCTGCCCGACGTTGACCACCGGAACGCCCCGTGAACGCAATTCCACCCCCCCGGACAGGAACATGGAGGCGAACTCGGCCCGCCCCTGGGCCAGGGCCAGCCCGGCGGGGCTGTCCGGACCGCCGCGCAACAGTTCCACATCCAGTCCATGGCGAGCGTAAAAGCCCTTGTCCTTGGCCACGTAATACCCGGCAAACTGGGCCTGGGGCGACCAGTGGGGGATGAACCGGACAAGGCGCGAAGCGGTCTCTTCGGCCTTTGCCGCTCCCGGCATGACTATGCAGCACAGGCAGCACAGCAATACCGCGAGAGTCCGGAAAGGCGCCGAGGAGAGGATCGAGAAGATCGGGGCGCGGGGAGAAAAAAAGAGCGAGGAACATCGCCCGGCAACAACGCGTCGATTCTGGGCGCCGGGCTGGATCATGGAGCATGAAGAAAGGTTCATGAGGTGTTTCCCGTTGGGTTTCAGGCGCATCAATCCGTCGGCATCCAGATATCTTCCACCGTGTACACCACGTTTTTGACGCTGATCACGGACATGGCCTTGGCCGCGGCATTGACGAACGTCGTGTCCCGGATGCTCAGTGCGCCAACCGCATTGTCCTCGATGGCTAGAAATCACTCTCGATAGTGGCAATTGGACGGATGGTTGCCGTTTCTGACATTTTGCCACATCCACATGCACCCGGATTTGCATGTTTCCTTCTCTTTAGGGACATCGTACCACCCATCACAAGCGGTCAGGCACATGTGATAGGCGTCCCATAACGAGTATTCGCACGGCGGCACCGTTGTCTGGGCATGGGATTCGCGGGGCTGAAGGACTTGGAAAAGGGCCTGCAAGGCGGAATCCGACATGACCAGTCCGGACAGGCAGAGCATCAAGGCCAGGGCCGCTGTTGTGAAAAGCTTTCTCCACATTTTCCTCATGATTTTTTCTCCTTGGTTGAAAAACGCCTGCTTTGGACTTTTGCGGGGACATCATCATTGATGATGAATACCTCCGACCCGCTCAACAGTATTTTTTCAGCAGGTGGCTGTCTGACGTTCACCAACAACAATTCTCCCCAAAGCCGCCGCTCCCACCTGCCCACAATCAGGGCGAGTTATCAGTCCGTTGAGAAAAGAACATTTTGGTTTCAGGTGTAATTGGCTGTGTAAAAAGCCAAAACAACAACTTCATGCTCTCTGGTCAATAAAAAGAACGCCAAAACACAAAATGAACCACTGTTCATCATTATCATGGCTGCCCCGAGCCCATCCGCGGTCCCTTTCGGGGTGCCGTATCCGATCAGTTTGCGCATGAGTAGGCCAAGGTTGAATCCGGTAACATGAATCAGGTAGCGCTTTTGGATATTTTCAAGGCCGCGAAGCCAGACGCGTCGCATACCTCCTCGGTCCAGGGTATGCGCAAAGCTTCGCTCCACAAGTTCCGTGCGCAACTTGCCGACCCATTTGCCAGCCCCCGACGAGACGCGAGCACGGTTGTTGTATACCGCTCGCCTGGCTTCATGGTCGCCCTTCCAGTTCAGCAGCCCTTTGGGCTTGGGTTCAGCTATCCGCGTTTTCCATGGCCCACCCTCCAACTCTTTGAGAACCTCTCGGGAGTGATACCCTTTGTCCGCACAAAGCTCCGCGGGATCGTCCGGACAGGGTGGAGTCGGCGTCGTTTTCTCGAGATTCTCAGCGGTTGTCGTCAGGGTTTTCTTCAGGGTTGTCGTGTCGCCTTGATCAGCTGGATAAATTTCCACACCCACAATGGCTCCGGTGTCCAAGTCAACGGCATGCTCCGGCTTGTATCCCATATGAGTGCGGCCATCTTTCATCCTGGCGATCTTGGAGTCCGGATCAATCGGCGACTCCCAGTCCTTGTTGGAAAGCTTCTTGTCTTTCCTGTTCTTGTCCATGCGAACAAGATCTTCCGCCTTGGGCGTCTCAATGCCGCTCTCCTTGGCCATCCTGGTCAACATCTGCCGATAATTCTCTCCAGTGTCGCGCCGAACAATCGTCCTCAAGGCGGCATTTGCCTCCATGGTCGATGCATCCACTCCAATCCTGCCGCCCAAAACCAAACCCGCATCAGCAATCTTTTGCAGAACCCAAGTGAAAACTTCAGAGTGGACCTCAAGCGGAAGTCGACTCCGAATCCGGCTCAAAGAAAAATGATCCGGCACGGACTCGGAGGTTTTGAGTTGCAGAAATTCGCGCAAAGACAAAGAGTCCGCGCAACGCCATTCAAGTCCCCGCTCGCTGTCAATGCCCTCGAAATACCCAACCAGGTGCATCCGGAAATACCGTCCGGGAGGAATGAAAGGTCGACCTTTGTGGGATGCGTAATGGGGCTTGCAAAGATTTTCGACAAACCGATCAAAACCGGACTTGTGAAGAACAGACTGAAGACGGTCGAAAAAAGCATGCCCCCTGGACTTCGGTATCTGGTTCCACGCTATGAACATGTCTGCCTGTCGAGCCTTTTGTCGCCCCAATCCCATGACAATCTCCCCTGGCTGCGATGAAAAAATAAACCACAAGCAAGATATGTCATTTATATCAATTAATCTAAGATATTGCAACCGTTCTTGCCCTATCAAAGGCTTGTTTGTTGGGCGACTTTTTCAACGCGCAGTTATACGGTGAACGCCGCATAACTATCTAGTTTTCAACCGGAAACTCTTTTGTTTCCCCCTTTTAAACCATGCTGTCAGGACAGGGGGGCAGCAGTTCAGCGACACAGAATCCGTTTCGCGTTGTATTGTCGTATCGTCGTGGTACCCTCGACCAGCTCCACGTCAGATCCGATACACGCCAGGTCCCCTAAATTGTTTATAAAGGATCTGACGCATTGACCAACATTACTTCCGGCTTCCTTTGTAAAATCGCCGTCAAAGTTTCTGTACGTACGTCCATCATAAACAGTTCTGAATATGGACGCATATATGGCAGATGCCTTCCATCGTGCTGCCTCTTCCTCACTGATTTGGATGGGATTCCGGCCGTCCCCCAGGATGCAGACCTCAAAGGCGATCCTTTCACCTAAAGGGTCAGCATGGGCGGAAAGGACGGGCATGAACAGAAAAAACGTTATCATCAGCGCGAAGCAAAGCCTTGTTTTCATCAGTCACCTCTCACATTTTGCAGAAGCTGTATTGATTGTCCTTGATGGGAAGAGCAACTATCCCCACTTTCCAGCAAATATACCACGATGTATTTCCAGGCATAGGGGTGAAATTGGAAATTCCGTCCGTGTCACCCCCCTGGATCGTAACCGGCCTGATTTGCAGCCATCCTCTTTGACGAGTATTTTCCACATATATTCTTCCAGTCAGACCGGAAGGAACATAGTGCATGAAGTCCAGGGATAAGGTTTCTTTGGGATTCAAACCAATGGTCATGGCCAGTTCACTGTGGTCCGTGCCGGGCGCCACGCCATACCCATCGACAAATACGCGATGATCCGTCTGATTGATGATCTTTGCCTCAAATGCTGATGCATGGGAAGTGCCCAGAAAAAGTATCATCATTAAAAAAATCAAAGCGTTGTTTCTCATCTCTACCTCCATTTTCGTTGAGTGACAGGAAACCGAATACATTCTGTTGCCGATTCTTTCCGTCGCATCCAATCTCTTACCTCTGCCAACCACCAGGGCATGGGGCTAAATCGCAAATATGGGCCTCGGAGGCTGCGCCTTGGACAGCCTCATCCCGCCAAAGAGCCCAGTATTCCGAACAACCAAGCTCCAAATCACCTCACTGTCCGGCGCGGACGGGCCACACGTGGGCGGTGTCGGCCTTACCGGTGGCGTTGTCCCAGCCGCTGTACATGGACACGCGCCACACGCCGTCCGTGTAGCGCGGGTAGGTCGTACTGGACCAGTACCAGGACGACTGGACCCCGGTAAAGGGATGTCCGCCTTGAATTGCATGGTGTAAAGCCACAAGCTCATCCCTGCTCGGCAGCCGCCATCCGCCAATTCCGGAGATACTGAAAGAGCTGCACCTGGACATTGCGTCATCCCAATTCAATCTGCCGAACGGGTTGGCATCCTTGGTCCACATCAGATTGGTCACCGTGTCCGTCACCGTCCCGTTCCCATTGTCCACGAATCTCTCGGCCTGAGCTTCGCCGGACATGGCCAGCCCGGTCAGGCAGAGCATGAAGGTCAGGGCCGCTGTTGTGAAAATCTTTCTCCACATTTTCATGACGTTCCTCCTTGGTTGAAAGAAGTTTGCTTGGACTACAATATCTCGTACATCATCACTGATGCATTGCCGCCAACTTGCGAATATTTGCCAGATTCATCTCCTTGACGGTCTGCAAGAAGGCTTCAACACCATCGGCATTGCCCGCGCAAATGTTTTTATACAGCTCACGCGCATCGTCATTGACGGGTATAACCTCCTGCCCGTTTTGGATGCCGTCGAGAATCTCGTCTCCGGACTGATCTATGTCAATAACATTGGGAGGCTGGGGCTGGTCGAAATTCAGTGAATAATCCAGGCCCCGGTAAAAGATGTTCGTTGCGACCGCTCCGGGGCAGATGACCGAGACCTTGATATTTTTTTCCTCGAGTTCATATCTGAGGCACCGGGCAAAACCGTAAACAGCGTATTTACTGGCGACGTAGACCGTCTGATAGGGGAGCGGAGATATGCCCGCAACCGATGAAGTGATCAGAATGTGACCGCTTTTCTGTTTCAGAAGATGAGGAAGCATGGCGTGGACGCAGTTGACGACTCCGAACACGTTCACGTCGAAAATGGTGTTCCAGTCCTCGCGTTGCGTGACGTCGGCGTAGGGGAGGGCGTAACCCACGCCGGCATTGCAGAACAGATAATCCACCGGGCCGCGGGCGGCCACATAGTCCATATAGTCGGTCACGGCCTTTTCTTCACGGACATCGAGTACCTGGGCATGCACTTTGTCCCCATACTGCCGCAGCGACACGGCGGCCTCGGCGATATGTGCCGCGGTTCGGCTTGACAGAAACACCTCGGCCCCGCTCTCCAGGAGTTTCCTGGCCAGACCCAGTCCGATTCCCGTGGATGCGCCGGTGATGACGGCGACCTTGCCCTGAAAAAAACGCTTTCTTTCTTCCATATCAACTCTCCTTTCCTGATGATTGATGGTGCATTCCCCGACCCGCCCGGCAGTCGTTTCACGGAAGGCGGCTGCCTCACGTTCAATAACAATGAGGCCCCACCCTCCCTTCGGGACATTCTTATCTGCACTCCCCGATGGACCCTTGGGCGCATGTCCTGCCGTCGGTCCATGTTGCCCCGGACAGATCGGCCTGGGCCAGGTTGGTCCCGTCCAGTTTAGCTTCGGACAGGTTGGCCTCGACCAGGTCAGCCCCGTACAGGTTGGCCGCTTCCAGATCGGCTCCGTGCAGGTTGGCTTTGGCCAGGTTGGCTTTGTGCAGGTTAGACCTGGACAGGTCTGCCCCAGACAGGTCGGCCCCGGACAAATCAGCCTTGTGCAGGTTGGCCCTGGACAGATTGGTCCCGGGCAGCTCGGCGCCGGACAGCTCGGCCTTGTGCAGGTTGGTCCGGGATAGATTGCAGCCAGGGCAGGCATTTGTCTGTCGCAGCTTGTCCATGTCCGCTCGATCATACGCCCCGGCCAGGGCCATGCCCAGCAGGCAGAGCATGAAGGTCAGGGCCGCTGTGGGGAAAATTTTTCTCCACATTTTCCTCATGATTTTTCCTCATTGGTTGGGTTGAGAGTTGATGGTTCCAAAACAAATTAATGACGAGAAAGGGGCTGCCGCCCCTTGCACCCCCGCCAAGAACCGAATTACCCAAATAATCCAAGCTCCAAATCACCTCACTGTCCGGCGCGGACCGGCCACACGTGGTTGGTGTAGGACTTGAGGTAGGTGTCCACGAAGCCGTGGAGCATGTTCACGACCCACGCGTTGTCCGTGTTGTCCGCGCTGGTCGTGCTGGACCAGTAGTTGCACGACTGGACCCCGGTAAAGGGATGTTCGCCTTGAATTGCATGGTATAAAGCCACAAGCTCATCCCTGCTCGGCAGCCGCCATCCGCCAATTCCGGAAACGCTGAAAGAGCTGCATCTGGACATGGCGTCATCCCAATTCAACCAGCCGAACGGGTTGGCATCCTTGGTCCACATCAGCCCCGTCACCGTGTCCGTCACCGTCCCGTTCCCATTGTCCGTGAACCGCTGGGCCTGGGCTTCCCCGGACATGACCATCCAGGTCAGGCAGAGCATGAAGGCCAGGGCCGCTGTTGTGAAAATCTTGCTCCACATTTTCATGACGTTCCTCCTTGGTTGGGTTGAATAATCTTCACAAGCTGAATGTTTTCAGCATTCTGCTTTGGCAGGATGAGGCTTCCTTTGCGACAACCCCATCCTGCCAAAGGGTCAAATCACCGAAGAATCAAGTCAACGATCACTGTCCGGCACGCACGGCACGCACGTAATAGCTATCCGACTTATGGAGGATGCTCATGCCGAGGTAGAAGTCCACGAGCCACGCTAAGTCCGTATCGTAGGCGTCGGTAGTAGACGACCAGTAACGGGTCGGCTGTACTTGCATCATGGATTTACAGGGAGAATCGTACAGTCCCGTCAATTCATCCTTGCTCGGCAACCACCAGCCGGAGTGACCGCCCAAAGAGAGATTGTTGGCATAGCTCATGGCTGCATCCCAATTCATGGGGCCAGCCGTTGCCTGCTGCCACATCAGGCGGGTCCATTTGTCCGTAACGGTTCCATCCCCGTTGTCCACGCATCTGTCGTCGGCAAATGCGTTACCGGATACGACCAGGCAGAGCATTACCGCCATAACTGCAACCGCGAGAAGCTTCTTCATGATCATTTCTCCTGTTAAGGTTGAACTGTAATGGTTTTGCATCTCTTTTAGCATGATCCATGCCATGATAAAAATGACACAATTTCAGTATATTGAAAAAAACGCCAACCACATCTCACTGGAAGTTTGCGCCCATTTTGTTGGCACTGCCAACAATCCTGGCGATAGACTTTTTTCGGCTTGCCTGACACCTGCCTGTCCAAAGCGCATAAAGGGCCGTTTCTGCCTTCGCGGTTCGAGATCAAGACCTGATTCGACATTGTCAGCTATTCCCGGGCCTCGGCCTTGATCCTGTCGATCCGAACCAGAATCCGCAGCAGGTACAAAAGGACGAATCCGTTGGAAGCGAGAACAATGCCGACGATCAGGGCGGAAATCATGTTCGAGACAAGCATGGATGTGCCGAAAAGCATTGCCAACAAACCCAACGTCAGTTGCGCCGCGAAAAACCTGACCAGGATAGGGGGCACGGGCTCTCGCGGCGTGTCCGGTTTTTTGAACAACGCGATGCACACTCTTGCGATTGTCGCCGCGCCTCCACAGATATTCAGCACGCCCACGAGCAGCGTGAGCTGGAAAATCAAAAATCCCGGAATGATGCAAGACACCGTCCCGAGGAACGCAACCACCAGGCCCAGAAGAAACATCAGCCAGGTCCGCGGAAAAGGGCCGATGGGCGTGTTGCCCAGCACCATCATCTGGAGGGCGAAGAGCAGCAGTAAGAGTCCCAACTGCGCGCCAGGAGCAAAAGGAAGCAGGCCCAGACTCACGGGTATCAGCAGCAGGCCCAGAAGCACCATGAAAATACAGAGCAAGAGGATCATGGCCTTGTCGGTGGACAGCTTTCCCTCTCCCCCGGCGGATGCCTGGGCCTCGGGATACATGCGATAGACCTTTACCAGTACGCCGGAAAGGTAGATGAGCGATAATCCGAACAATATGACGACAACGGCGGTCATGTTCGGGGCAAGGGCGCCGGGGAGCAGGACGACCAGGCCGATCATCATGGACAAGGCATACACCGCCGCGCATCCCAGGATCAGATGGTGAAAGACACCCCCGAGCGGTTTCCAGGCCCGGTATTTGTCCTTGGCAACAAAGAGTTGCGCAAGAAGGGAAAGACCACCCAGGCCGAAGCAGATAAACAGCAGAATCCGGGGCGCCTGGCCCAGAATCCCCGGAATAAAGCAGGAGATAATCCCCAGGGCCGCGATGAGCAGGCCGATTGCAAGCAGCGGCTTTGAGCGCCGTGCATCGCCGAAGGGGGTTCTTCCCAAGACAATGATCTGCAAGGCGAAAAGAACCAGAAACAGGCCGTACAGACCGTTTTCATAGTATGGCAACAGCCCTTGCTGGACGGGGAAAAGCAGGATGCCCGCCAGCAAGGCGATCAAACCCGCCGTGATCAGGATGACCACGTCAAACGGAAGAGCTGCTTCAGAGAGTAATCCGGTTTTTTTCATGGTGTGTCGTCCTTGCAAGAGCTTGGGAGTTTGGTGCAAGAATGAAGCTTTGCACCAAACTCGGTGATAGTTGAGAGGTGAAAGGTGAGTAACTGTTCAGTACTTTTTGTGTCCGCTCTTGCTCCGGCAATCGGGGTCGGTATCGGAGTCGTACCATGAAGAATGTAGAACGCATCCCAGCGTTTTCGATCCCGATTCCGATCCCGATTCCGACCCCGGCAACAGCATTACTTTGTGCTGAGTCGTTACAAAGGTGATTTAAAAATGAGGCCACCGCCATAATGAAAAAGTCCTTATCCGGCAGTCCGTTCAAAAACCCCAAGTACTGCGTCACTGCAATTGGAAGTTTTTGAAGGGACTGCTAAAACGCCAAACTGCCTTTTCTCCGCTCACGCGCCACGTTGAGCAAGTACTCGTCCATGCCTTTCTCGCGATCGGCATGGAAGCAGTGCTTCGCCCCGTCCAGGTCGGAGTCGTCCCCAAAGATGAGGCGCTGGTTGCGGGCAGCCCCCTGGAGGATGCGCCGCGCGGACTGTTGCGGTGTCTGCGCTCCGGCGGGCGCCTTCATGTTTAATTCGGACCAGATGTCCGTGGCCGTGGTCCCGGGCGTGGCGGAGGAGATCTTGATATTGTCGTCCCAGTATTCCGTGCGCAGCGAGAGCGTCAGGCCGTTGAGCGCGGCTTTTGTCGCGGAGTATATGCTCTGGTAGGCCATGGGCGAGAAGACGATGCCGGAAATAATATTCAGGATCTGGCCTCCGCCTTGTTTCTGCATGATGGGGATGGCCGCGCGGCAGCCGTACAGCGCGCCGTAAAA
Source organism: Desulfonatronum zhilinae (assembly GCF_900182865.1). Classification (NCBI taxonomy): domain Bacteria; kingdom Pseudomonadati; phylum Thermodesulfobacteriota; class Desulfovibrionia; order Desulfovibrionales; family Desulfonatronaceae; genus Desulfonatronum; species Desulfonatronum zhilinae. The sequence goes on along the minus strand of NZ_FXUJ01000010.1, from coordinate 32,055 downwards.
GTTGAGCGCGAAGCCCTTTTCCCAGTCCTCGTTGGTCTGTGCCGGGGCGCTTGGGTTTTCCCCGGGCACGGCGTCGGGTGCGGCGGGCTGAGTAAAGCACCCCAAAAACCCGGCCCCGGCGTTGTTGATCAGCAGGTCAACGCGGCCGTTGAAGAACTCCGCGGCCTCGGCGATCATGTCCACGACGGCCTGCTCCATGGTCACGTTGCAGACCACGCTCTTCACCTTGCCGGGGTGTTTTGCCGAGAGCCGCTCGGTCTGAGTTTTCAGTTTGTCGGCATTGATGTCCGCGAGAACGACCTTTTTCGCGCCGGAGTCCAGCAGTTCCTCGATCAGGGCCAGCCCGATGCCCGCGGCCGCACCGGTGACAATGGCGGTTTTGCCGCGAAAGGAGTCATTGTAGTTTTCCATCCGAGTTTCTCCTTGGGGTTTTCAGGTTGGTTTCACGGCCCTATTCGTACCACTGGTGCGGATGCTCAAAGGTGCAGCGGTCGTAACGGCCCGGAAGGAGCAGGCTCATGGCCGAAGGAATTTGCTCCTTGGGATAGTCGTAGATGGGGGTGAGTCCGTCGACCCAGTTGTCGCTGACCATCCATCCCGCGCCGAGGATTTTTTTGATCGGCAGTTCGCCCCAGCGATCATCCGGGGAAGAGACCAGTTTGCAGTCGGCCGTGGCCGGTTCCCAGGAGTAATACCGGGACGGACTGCTGTAATAGAGCATCTTCAGGTTCACGAGTTCGGACGACCCCATCTGGAGCATGTGCTGCATGCAGCCGCCTCCTGTTATGACGGGCTTGTCCGGTGAGCAGCCTTCGGGCTGCTGACGAAAAGAGGGATCATTGTACGCGCCGATGGCAACCCGCACGTCAAGCAGACGCACCCCGTTGCGCTCGATGAAGCAATGTCCTTCGTCGCCCGAGCGTTGGACAACGATGCGCTCGCAGAGTTTTTTGGGCAGTCCGGCTGTTTCCCGGCCGATAAACGCACCCATCATCGCCCCTGGGCCACTGAGCATCAGGCCGAGAAAATAAATCCCGACATGCCGGCCGTAGCGGGCCAAAATGCCGATGCCGCCTTCCATGTACCACGGGGCGAACGTGGGGTCCCTGATGTTGACGATGTAGGCGTACGCCAAGGGATTCGAAGCGTCGTGCAGTTCCAGGGGCTGGGGCAGCAGTTCGCGGGCCTTTTGAGGGTCGGGTGTCGCATACAGCACGATGCCGTACTGGTTGTTCATCGCGCAGCCGTCCATGAAGGTCTTGAGCTTTTCCTCGGGAATCAGGTAGCCTTTGTTCATCGTGCACACTCCTTTTCGCTGGTTTCAAGGTTCAAAGGTAAACGCCCTGCCTCTGGCGTCCTGCGTGGCCTCCAGTATCCGGCCGCCTTTTCGCGCATCGCCCACGACGCACACATTGGGGCAGGCCGCTTTGAACTCGTCCACAAGAGCCTTGCGCGGCGACACTCCCATGGCCAGGATCACGTGGTCCGCCCGCACGAATACCGTTTCTCCATCCGTCAACCTGCTCAGTTCCACGCCGTCCGGCGCGACGCGTTCCAGCCTGTGCCTGGTGAGGATTGTCGGGTTATGGGGGGTGATGCGGCTCATGGCGTCCTGCACGATCAAGGGGAACATGCCGGGGCCCAGTTCGCCGAGCATTTCCACCAGCGTCAATCGGCAGCCGTTCATGGCCAGCATTTCCGCGGCTTCCAGCCCTGTCATGCCCGAACCGATTACGACAACGCTTCCCGTGGGTTTGACCCGGCCCAGCAGCACGTCCTCGGCAACGCACACGCATTTTTCATCAATGCCCGGCAGGGATGGGATCAGAGGTGTTGCCCCGCAGGCGATAAAGACGCCGCAAGGGTTCAGCGCCTTCACGCCTTCGGGGTCAATCCGGGTATTGAGCCGCACCTCGATGCCCGCTTTTTGGACCTGTGCGATCAAGGCATCCACGTAGCGCGTGATCTTCTCTTTTCCGTATCCCTTGTCCGCCGTGTTCAGCGTGCCGCCGAGCCGTTGTTTGTCGTCAAGGACCACGGGGGCGAAGCCGCGCTCCTTCAGCGCAAGCGCCGCCTCTATGCCTGCCGGGCCTCCGCCCACGACCGCCACGACGCGCCCCCGGCCATTTTTGACCGGGCGGTCATATTCCCGCTCTCGCCCGGTCAGGGGATTCACCGCGCACCGCACGCGCTTGGCTTTCACGATTTCGCCGAAACAGCCCATGCACCCGATGCATGTGCGGATTTCGTCCTCTCTGCCGGAAAAGGCCTTGGCGCACCAATCAGGGTCGGCAAGGTGCCCGCGCCCCACGCCAACGAAATCGCAGACGCCTTGCTCCAGCAAAGCCTCCGCCGCCCCGGGCTCCTTGATGTTGCACACCGCGATCACCGGGATGGTGACGGCTGTTTTGACCGCCGCGGGCATGTACTTTTTCCATCCCTGTGCGTAGGTGCCGGGCTCCAAGGTGCCTGACGAATAGCAACTGACGTTGATGGCGTCGGCGCCGGCTTTTTCCAGGGCCGAGGCGATCCTGCTCGCCTCCTGAAGATCGATCCCTCCCGGAAGCGCCTCCTCGGCGTTGATGCGCACTGAGACGGGAAAATGCTTTCCGCAGCTTTGCCGGATTCCAGCCAGGATTTCCGTCACGAAGCGCATCCGGTTGTCAAAGGAGCCGCCGTACTTGTCCGTGCGAAAATTCATGGCCGGAGAGATAAACTCATTGATCAAATATCCGTGCGCGCCATGCAGTTCCACGCCGTCCGCTCCGGCCGACATTGCGATTTGAGCCGCGCCGACGAATTTTTGGACCAGTATCTCGCACTCCTCAAGGCTCAGCTCCCGGGGGACGCCTCCGCCGGTCAGCGGATTGGCCACGGGAGACGGGGCCACGGGCTGCTCGCCGGTCATGGCGGGGGATGCTTCCCGGCCGGGATGCTGGAGCTGAATGAATATCCTGGATTCGTACTTGTGGACCGCCTCCACAAGCCGCTGCAGATCACTGATGTCGGACGGCCTGTATGCCGCGAGCTGGCAGGGCTCTCCGATGCCCGCGCCGTCCTGGATCCGCGTAATTTCCGTAATGATCAGCCCGACACCGCCTTTTGCCCGGGCCTCGTAAAACGCGATGATGTCCTCGGTCACGCCGCCGTGGGGCGCGCCCAGGTTCGCCCCCATGGCAGGCATCACAACCCGGTTGGCAAGTGTCAGCCGCCCGATTTTGGCTTCCTGTCGCAGTCGGTTGTACATTCCAATCTCCCTTTGTGAATGAAGTTGCTCTCCAAGCCGGATGTGTTGGGAAAAACGTATATTCCGCTGTAATGTCTCAGATTTTTGATTTGTTCCTGGCGCACCAGTTGACGAATTTCACGATGTCCCGGCTGCGTTTGACTCCCAGCTTCTCCCGGATGATTTGCAGGGAGTAGTTGATGCCGGCAGGTGTGGTATTCATCAGCGTGGCGATCTCCTTGTGGGTCTTGCCGTCCACGAGGTATTGGGAAATCGCGTATTCTCCGGGGGTCAACCGCGTGGTCATGCGGCTTTTGAGAATCCGGTTGCGTACCTCGGTCCACCCGATGAAGGCTTCTTTCCACCCCTTGATGATTTCCGTGCGAACCCACGGGAAGCGCTCGCGGGCAACATCTTCGAACATTCCCCGCATCGTACCCAGATGCTCGGAAAAGGGCGCGACAAGACCGTACGGGAGCGCGCATTCAAGCGCCTGTTCGATCAGTTCCCGGGCGCGCTGCCTGTCGCCCATGGCCACGCAGGCGCTGACGCCCATGATCCGAAGGTAGAGTTCCGGGATGGTGAAGCCCTGCTCCGGGACCAATGCCAGCACGGTTTCCGTCACTCCGAGCATGCGTTCCTGCTGGCGGATGCTGTTCAGGTACAGAGCGTACAGGTAGAGCGCGAAGGGCCTGACGTCCTCGGAGAACCTCGTCACGTCGCCGTTGTTCAACCATTCCGGGCAGTGGTCCGCCGTATATACGCCGGCGTAAACCACGGCTTCGGCAAGATCGATGTGGTTTTGCGCTGACGGGCAGCCCGCGTACTCTTCGCGCCGGACCTTCAGCGCTTCCATGCCCTGGCGCAGGGTGTGTTCATCTCCCGTGCGGATGGCGGCGATATTGCTCATGTGGATGGCGGTCAGGCGGAACGGGCTGGTTTCCGGCATTTGAGCGAACAGACCCATGCTTTTTTGGTTTTCTCCCTGAAAAAAGGCCAGTTCCGCGAAAAACTCGCGCCGATGCTCGTTGTCCGGCAGGGACGCGGCGATATTTTCCACGCTTTGACCGTCAAAGCGCAGGTTGTCCAAAAGAAACAGGCCGGGGTAGAGCGGTTCGGGCTGTGTCGTCTCCGCCTTTGCGCGGTTGTCGAGCGGCTTTTGGGCATCCGCGGGGATCATCCACGCGCGCCCGTATTTTTTCGCGCCAGCAATTTTCCCCGATGCGCAATACCGCTGCACCACGCGGGGATCCACGCGCCATCGCGCCGCTGCTTCGCTTACGGATAGGCAATCCATGTTCGGGCTCCTCTGCCTCGGGTATTATTGTTGGTCGGAGTAGAGCTGGTAATGCCATTTCTCATTCAAAGCTTCCCTTTCGGAATCGGCATCGGAATCGGTATCGGAATCGGGGTCGAATTGAGATTATGTCACCTTCCAAACCGAATGTTTTGAGGGCGAGCATAGTGCTTATTCAAAAAAAAACACTGTGTTTTTTGAGGGTATTTTCAGAGGTTTTTGAACGGTTTTTCAGCGCCTGAGGGACTGGATTCCGTGTATTTTCGAGTCTGCTTGATGTCTGGCAAGTCTAAAAAAATATGTGATAACAAATAATTGCGAGAGGAGGGCGCAGGCCGCGATGAGCTTGACGCGCTCATAAAAGGGATGTCGGATAAGCGACAGAAAGGGGAAGGGTGGGAAAGGAAATGCTGGGATGCTGGGATGCTGGGATGCTGGAATGCTGGGATGTTTACCCCGTGAAACAACGCGCAGCGTTCCTGCGAAGCAGGGTTCCACCGGGGCTGGGATGGTGGAATGCCCTGCGCGTATCTTCTTTGTGGATTGGTGCGGGGGGATGAAAGGATGGGAGAGTGTAGGGCTGTTTGCTCGCTCTTAGTTTGGCTTTCTCAGGTTTTCGGGTTGTTCTCAGCGCACCAGTTGACGTATTTCGGGATATCCCTGCTGCGCTTGACGCCCAGCTTCTCGCGGATGATCTGCAGGGAATAGTTGACGCCGGCAAGGGTGGTGTTCATCAGCCTGGCGATCTCCTTGCAGCTTTTGCCGTCCATGAGGTACTGGGAAATCGCGTATTCTCTGGAGGTCAGCAACGTGGTTATATCGCTTTTAAGAATGCGGTTGTGTATCTCGGTCCATCCGTTGAAGACTTCCTTCCATCCCTTGAGGATCTGCTTATGAGCCTGGGGGAAACGCTCGCGGGAAATCTCCTCGAGCACCCCCCGCATCGTGCCCAGATGCTCGGAAAAGGGCGCGACAAGACCGTACGGGAGCGCGAGCTCAAGCGCCTGCTCGATCAGCTCCCGGGCGCGCCGTCTGTTGTCCAGGATGACGTACGCGTTGACGCGCATGATCCGCAGATAGAGTTCCGCGACCGTGAAGCCGTGCTTCGGCGCCATTGCCAGCGCGGTTTCCGTTACTCCGAGCATGCGTGACTGCTGGCGGGTGCTGTTCAGGTACAGGGCGTAGAGGTAGAGCGCGAATGGTCTGACGCCTATTGGAAACCGCACTACATCGCCGTTTTTCAACCACTTTGGGCAATGATTCGCCGCGTACACGCTGGCGTAAACCACGGCTTCGGCGAGGTCGATGCAGTTCAGGGCGGATCGGCAGCCCGCATACTCATCGCGCCGACGCTTCAACGCATCCATGCCCCGGCGCAGGGCGATGTAGTCGGCCTTGCGGATGGCTGCGATATTTCTCACATAGATGCCGGTCAGGCGGAACGGGCTGCTCTCCGGCATGTGAGCGAACAGCTCCATGCTCTTTTGGGTTTCCCCCTGAAGGAAGGCCAGTTCCGCGAAGAATTCGCGCCGGTATTCGTCGTCGGGCAGGTCCGCGGCGATTTCCTCCACGCTTCGCCCGTCAAAGCGCAGACTTTCCAGAAGAAACAGGCCGGGGTAGATGGGCTCGGCCTGCGTTTCCAGCGCATATACTCGGTTGTCGAGAGGCTTTTCAGCCTCCGCGGGCATCATCCATGCGCGCCCGTATTTTTTCGCGCCCGATATTCTCCCGGACGCGCAGTACCGCTGCACCACCCGGGGGGCGACGCCCCATCGCGCCGCGGCCTGGTTTATGGAAATCCAATCCATGCGAGGACTCCTTGGCCTCGGATTATAGTACTGGAGTCAAGACTTGTTCCTTGACCCATTATGTTTTTGAACCGGACAAGACGCGAAGCCGTCTCTTCAGCCCTTGCCGCCTCCGGCACGATTGCGAACGACAGGCAACACAGTAGAGCCGCGAGAGCCCGGAACATCGCCGAGGAAAGGATCGAGAAGATCGGGACGGCGGGTCGATGAACGTGCCGGGGGCCACGCCGGGCAACGTCGCTTCGTTTCAGGGCGTGGGCCCGGATTGTAAGGCTTGAGAAAACGTTCATGGCGAATATTCCGGGTATGGTTCAGGCGGGAATTGAGTGAAAAGCATCCATTGGCAAGCCAGCTGCCTGAAACGTATACTGCCGATTGCTACTCGTCAGCAACCTCGTTCCAGATGTCATACGCCACTTTCCATGCGCCGTCCTGCTGTTTTCGCAGGATCCACAGGTAGTTGCCCGCGTAGGTCTGCTCTTCCCGGTTCAGGCGGTCGGCGTCGAGCCTGGAAAAGGTCGAGTGCAGCACGGCCCAGTCGCCCATCAACTGGATCGCGCCGGGATGCAGGGTGATGACCGTTCTTTTGTCCGCGAAACGATTGACGTAAAAGGCCTTGATGGCCTCTCTCCCGAGAATGGCTGGCTGGCCGGGCGGCGCCCAGACGGCGTCTTTGTCCAACAGATCCGCCAGGGCCAATGCGTCGGACGCCATGGAGGCGGCATTGAAGTTCATTCGGACCGCGTCGATGGCCTCCAGGTTGTCCATCGCAACAGACCGGGTACTCAGGCCCAGCAACAAAAATACGGCCAGAATCGAGGTTGCAAGCGACATTTTGAGATACAGCATGATCGTTCTCCTTATGAGGCACGGTCAGGTTGACAGGCCGAGTTACCTTTCCCCGGCAATGTTCCGAGGCGTGACGATGGGAAACAATGGTGGAAACGTATCCAGCAGGGACATGAATTCGGCAAAGGCCTCCGGATGTCCGGTAAAGACGAGCAGGCCCTGGTCCCGGGCTTCTTCCATGGTCATCTGACCCAGCATAATGGCGACCAAGGTGTTCTTGGTCAGAGCAAGGCCGACGTCCGGCGCGCCCAGGGGGCGGCCGTAGCTGAGTACCGCGTTTTCCACGGTCAGCCCGAAGGTTGCCTGGCTCCCCGGAGCCGTGCCGGTGAAGGTAATGTTCAGGCCAATGGCTTTGCCCATGGCCTTTGGTCCGTTAAGCCGCACGGCCAGGTAGTCGAAGAGCATGTTCGGCGTCATGGCCCGGAGCACGTCCGGATTGAACGTGCCGCTGCGTCCGGGAATGTTCGGAATGCCGTCGCGCAATTCCAGGGCGGCTTGCAGATATACGGAACGCCAGGGACCGGACTCGGCCTGGTAGCCCATCTGCTCGAAAGCGTCGGCCTGCAGATCCCTGGCCTCCTGGTTGTCCGGGTTGGCGAAGATGACGTGCTTCAGAACCTCGGCCACCCAGCGGTATTCCCCCCGCTCGAAGTCGGTCCGGGCACGGGCCAGGACAGCCGCCTCGCCCCCCATGTACTCGACGTACTTGCGGGCCGCCTGGACCGGCGGCAGGTTGTTCAGGTTGGCCGGATTGCCGTCGTACCAGCCCATATAGCGCTGATAGATGGCCCGGACATTGTGCCTGAGGGTTCCGTAATTGCCGCGGGTGGACCAGTTGCGTTCCAGCTCCTCGGGCAACTCCAGCATCTCGGCGATTTCCTCGCCGGTATAGCCCTTGTTCATCAGGTTGACGGTCTGGTCGTGCATGTATTTGTAGATATCACGGTGCTTCCTGAGCTTGTCCACGGCCCGGGCGTTGCCCCAGACCGGCCAGTGGTGGCTTTGGAAGACGACCTCCATTTCCGGGCCGAACAGCTCAATGGCCTCGTTGAGATACCAGGCCCAGCCCAGGGCATCCCGAACCTGGGCCCCGCGCAGGGTGAGGATGTTGTGCATGGTGGCGGTGATGTTTTCGGCCATCCACATGGCCTTCTGATCCGGAAACCAGGTGTTCATCTCCACCGGGGCCTCGGTGTCCGGGGTCATCTGGAAGACCATGCGCACCCCGTCGATGATCAGCTCCTCGCCCGTTGTTCCGATGGAAGTCGTGGGAAGAATCAGGCTTTGCGAACCGTTGGAGATGGTCATCCCCAGTCCGGACCCCACCCCGCCCCGGTCGTTGCGCGGCAGAAACGGCCCGAACATGTACATGGCCCGGCGGCTCATGGCATTGCCGACGATGACGTTCTCGCGGATCGCATGCTCCAGGAATCCTTCCGGGGCCACGATGGGAATCCGCGCCGCAGTGGCCTCGTCCACGATGCCGCGTACCCCGCCGTAGTGATCCACATGGGGGTGGCTGTAGATGATGCCGGTAATGGGACGTTCTCCCAGGTGGGCGGTGACCAGCTCCAGCGCGGCGCGGGCTGTTTCCGTGGTGACCAGGGGATCCATGATGATCCAGCCCGTGTCGCCCCGGATGAAGGTGATGTTGGAAATGTCGTAGCCCCGGACCTGATAGATGCGATCCGTGACCTGGAACAACCCGTAGAACATGTTCAGTTGGGAGATGCGCCACAGGCTTGGATTGACGGTGTCCGGAGCTTCGGCTTCCAGCGTGATGAACCGCTTGTAGCTCTCCAGGTCCCAGACCGGTTTTCCGGTGGCGTCCCGGATGGTCAACGTCTCCGGACGGCCAATGAACCCCCGTTGGGCGTCCTCAAAGTCCTGAGTGTCGGCAAAGGGGAGTTGTTGGTACACCAAGGCATTGGCCGCCCGAGTGGCCTCGGTGGCCGGCTTCGGAGGGACAAGCCCAAAAACAGGGCCGGACGCCTGGGCAACGCCCATGCCCATGGCCAACACCATCAAGAGGCATTTCCAGAAAGCTCGCATGCATTCTCCTTCGATCAGCGGCCAGGGACTTCTATCCGTCAAATGTCAACAAGGTCTGAACCATCCCCTGACGCCGCTCCGTTTACGGTCTTTGCAGTTGGAGAATCCTTGGCGCTAAAACCAGTTTTGAATCCGGCCCGCGCTGGGTGCCGGGGCGAATGTAGTTGCGTTGCACGACCTTGGCGTACCCGCAGGCCGCGCCGGAATTCGCCGGGCAGGGCGGAATCATGCTTTCGGTGATCGACAGGCAATGCCCTCCGGTCAGCGATTCCAGGCCGGAACATTTCCGCGTGATGTAGTAGACGTAGAACTTGTCGGCGCTCCTGACCTTGTCCGCGTATTCCCGGGCCGTGTCCTGGAGCTGGGAGTCGTTGATGTTCGCGACGCCTTTCTTCTGCATGGACTCGTTGATCGACACTCCCGTGTAGGACGCGTTTCCGGTTCGCGTGCCCAACGTACCCACCACCGCGTAAACCTCTCCGTTGTCCAAAGGCAGGTTCGGCCCCATTTGATAGGTGGTGTCCTGGGTATCGCCGAGACAGCTCATGCCTTGACGGTCTTGGCTTTCTCGTGCCTACTCGTGGGCGACGGACGAGGATACCTCCGGCGGGGGCTCCGAACATGGGTTGCGGCAATAAGTCAGGCTGTTACGCAATTCCACATCCAACGTCGAAGAGCCGTTTATCTGAGTGTTGAAAAAGTCCTTATCCGGCAGTCCGTTCAAAAACCCCAAGTGCAAGGAGCAAAAAAAGTTCAAGGTCGAAGCGTATTTATTCATACGTGAGAGTTTGAACTTTTTGCAGCGACGCAGCAATTGGGAGTTTTTCAACGGACTGTTATTCCGGATCATCCTGGTTCCACGACCCAGCCTAGCCCATGGACAGGAACAAATTGCTCCATATTCCCAATCAAGGGCAAATATGCTCACCTTTTGCGCCACTGCCGCAATCTTTGGTTTTATAAATGCAGTTATTTCTGCACATATTATCGTTTTTGCAAGCATTCAAACATTCAATGTATTGCAATCGACAGCGCAAAACTACAGGCTCAAAAGCCTTTTCACAGCATTGCTTACAAACTGTTTCATCAAGTTCGACGCAGCCTTCGATACACCTGTTGTAGGCCCTTTCCAGTGCCGTTGATGCTGCGACAGGAGAAACAAAAAAAACAAAAACAATAGCACAGAAAACAAGATTCATCATCACAATTCGCATTACAATCTCCTTATTTTTTAAAAATTGTGCCATATTACGAACAATTCTTACCAAATAGAGATTTCTTCAAATTATCACTAAGCAAAACGTATCCTCTCAGCATTTTTTGTGTCCGCTCTTGCTCCAACAATCAGGATCGGTATCGGGGTCGGTTTTGGAATCGGAACAGGAAGAATTTAGAACGCTCCCCGGCGCTTTCGATTCCGATCCCTATTCCGACTCCGACCCAGTCAACAGCATTACTCTGTGATGAGTAGTTACGTATCGAAAAATATGGAAGGTATCTGTATCTATTCCACCACGAAGTCAGAATAGATACCAGGGAACGGTTCATCGATCAGGGTGAAGTGCCGCCATCATCATTGCTAATCGTTAATGCATTGCGGAAGGGAACTTCCGCTCATCTTCCCGCAGTTCCAGCCTGAATCCGGGTAATATCCGCACTGCGAGTTTCCTGAAGTTACCTGACCGATGACTCCGGGAGGAATATAGCTGGTGAGAGCGTCACGGGAGATGTCCCTTGTCACCGCGCCTTTGCTACCACCGGCAAAACCGTTTCCGCAGTTGCCATATGAGGGTACGAACAGAATCCAGTATTTAATACCTTTACACCTACAGGTATAATTCTCGTCAGCCAATGCAGGCGTGACCGCTGTCAAGACCAGGGCGCAGGCGATGATCAGCGCACAGGCAACTTTTTTCGAATCCGTTTTCCATATTGTACTCATGATCGTTCCTCTTTGTTTGGATGGTGAGATGCTGACTTGATAATGAATGTTCCATGCCTTGCAAAAAAAATACATAATTTAAAAATGTTAGAATAAAATGCCAACCAGTTAAAGCCGTGCTGTTTGAGGAGCTTGGTGCAAAAAGTGCTTTTTGCACCAAGCTGTGGTCAGTGGTGAGTGGTTAGTTTGCTAGTAAAAACAATATGTTGCCGGAAGTCCATAAGGCATTTTGTTTGGTCCAAAGGACTTTTTGCACTGACCTCTAAAATGGTACAATGCCGCTGGTCGTATCGCCGGCCCCCATGCCTTTCGTTTTCGTGCCAGGACCGGAATAGGTTACCCGTACCATGCCATTATGGATACCGACAGCATTTATCGTGTAACCATAGCTTTTTATACAGCCAGGAATTTCATAAACAATATCAATGGTCGGGCTGGGTATTGTGTTTCTGTATCCCCAGGCATTCAGGTTAGTTCTCATGCAGCTCATTCCGGAATCGGCATCGGCCTTTGGCACAGTGACCACGCAGAACAAGATAATTGAGGCAAAGAGGACGCCTGACACAAAACAAAAGATACCGTTAATCAGTTTTCTATCTCCCATCATTTCCTCCGGTTCAGTGGTTGAACCACCACTTCTGAATTGTTTGAATGCCCCGGGTAGCTCCCCAGGACTGAAACACGATGTCACGCCATGATGCTTTTCATTCGATCGCGAGGCGATGCCGGAGAATGTCTATCAAATATCGAAATGACTCTACCGGTCATCCTCATGACAAAACCTGCACTCTGATGTCTTCGTCATACCCGGCTGCGGGCCGCCGGCCTTCCAGTGCGGGCAGTCGAAATCCCGCGTGTCCTGCTTGAGGCAATCGTTCCTGGCCATCACGCATGCGTCGAGACAATCCATCTTCCCCGGAGGGCACAGGGCCTCGCACTGGTCCCGGTTCGCGTTGCAGGTCGCCAGGATGCTGCTGAACGTCTCGTTGCAGCAGTTGGTGCAGACGATCAGGTCGGGACAGCCGTGGATGCAGTCGATGTAGGTGCCCTGGGCGGCATGAAGGTTGGGGGTTGCCGTGAACAACAGGGCCAGGGCCGCTGTTCCGAAAAGCTTTCTCCACATTTTTCTCATGACGTTCCTCCGTATTTGGGTGTTGCTGGCATTATACTCTTTTAAGCACGATCCATGCCATAACAAAAATCAAATGATTTCAAGATATTATAAAAAAGCGCCAACCGTACCAGGCCGCACTGTTTGCGCCCATTTCGTTGGCGTTGCCAACATTGGTGGCGAAGCCGGCTGGTTCGGCCTGGGTTGCAACGACCAGGGCGGTCAGGCCGCTGCTGAACACTGTCTGGACCGCGGCCGAGAACGGGGACATGACGGTCAGCAGGGCGTAGCCCACCAGGATCGCGGGCTCCACCGGAAGGCCCAGGGGCTCGCAGATGATGGGCAGAAGCAGAACATGGGACACATGGCCAGGGCCCCGGTGGCGGCCACGGCGCTGAGGGCCGCGCCGAAGACGATGAACGCGTACCGGGCAAGTGTGAACTCCACCTGGGGGCCATTGCCACGATAGCGAAACTTCCAGTTTCTTCGCCAGAATCGCTTCAATATGTCCCAATCTCTATCAATGTACACATTATGGAGCAGTTACGTCCCCAAGGTTCGGAGGAAATCATACAATCGCACCAGTCTGAGTGGCTGGGAGTGATCTTCCAGGCGCAGGTCGGCCACCAACTGCACTCCGTCGATCTGATACTTTTCCTGAAAGTACTGCAATCCGGGAGACAAGGCCCTGCCGGTGCTTTTGACTTCCAGCATCAGTTCGGGGTGATTATCCTTTGTGATCAAAAAATCCACTTCCTTTCCGTCCCTGGTCCGCAGATAACGCAGTTCGCGAGTGATACCGTCCAGATCTTCCCGGCGGCAAAGATGCCTGTGCAGGGAAAGCGCCGCCAGGTTTTCCAACCGTGGTCCCTCGCCATTGACCAGAGGGATGTCGAAAAAATAGATTTTCGGCTGTTGCTTGATGGCCCGGGCAATGGCCCTGTGGTGCGGGTAGACCCGGAAGACGATGTACAGCGCCTCCAGAATTTCGATGTAATGCTTGACCGTGTTCGGAGACACTTCAAGATCTTCCGCCAGCCCCTGATAACTGATCGGCGAAGCCACCCGGTTGCGAAGCAGCTCCAGCAGCAGGTTCATGTCCTTCAGGCGGGTGATGTTCTCGAAGCTCAGGATGTCTTCGCGGATCAGACCGTCCAGGTACAGACGCCTCCATCGCCCGGCTTCGGCCTCATCCTCGGCCAGCCAGGGCTCGGGAAATCCTCCGTGAAGCAGAAACCGTTCCAGGTCCCCGGCCAGTCCGACGGCTTCCAGTTCCGCCGGGGTCAGCGGAAACAGTCGGTGGTGAAAATACCGTCCAGCCAGACTGTCCCCGGAGCGGCGAAAGATTTCCAGCCTGGCGCTCCCGGTGATCAACATGGCCATTTTTCCCGGCCGGGTGTCCCAAATACCCTTGAGATGGTTTTTCCATTGGGGCATTTTATGAATCTCGTCCAGGATCAGCAGATCCACCGTTCCCGCCCAGCCTTGCCCCAGAATGACCCGCCGATCCTGCTCATTGTCCCAGTTCAGATACAGGGGCTGGCTGAATCGGGACATGATGGCCTTGGCCAACCAGGTTTTCCCCGTCTGACGCGGCCCGGAAAGGAACACCATCTTCCGGGAAAGGTCTTGAACGATGGAGGAGTAAATTTCTCGTTTCATGGGCGGGGATCATGAGGCCCTTTGCTCAACCTGTCAAGACAATCACGCTGTCCATTGCGGATTTGCCACGACAAATCCGCAATGGACTTGCGTATTGCCTGGAGAGCGTGAAGGTCAGGGCCAGGGACCCCGCAGGTCATCGTGTTTGTCCTTGCAGTGACCATTAGTCGGAGACTATTCCCTGCAGACGTCATGAAAGCACTCATTCAAACATGCCCGTGCATCCTCACCACTCACCATATTGCGGCATTTCCATGTGCAGGCCTGACAGGGATTATCCTGAGGAACGGTGGTCGTACTCTTGGTCAGGACGGACTGGGGCTCGGAGCAAAACGGTTGGCACATTTCCTCGCATCTTTTCTGATCATTGATCGGTACCCTCCGGCAGACGTTATGACATTCGGCGCATTGGGTCGTGTCCAGGGGTGGGTTCTCGTTTTGCGCATGACTGGAGGTGATGGGCAGGCAAAGCAGGGCAGCCAATACGATTATTGCAAACAGGGATGTATTCAACTTGATCATGGTATGAATCCTTTATGGTTAGAGTTTGTGCAAAAAGTGCGTTTTGAACCAATCATGAGTTTCCTTTTCGGGTTGATTGTGGTGGCATCATCCGGAAAGGTGGACTGGAGAACGGTACTTCATTTTTCACGGCAAAACTCCAAAACCAGCCCTCCGAATCATAACGTCCACCATCTCTCACTTGCACTCGCCGATGGATCCTTCGGCGCAGCGCCTGCCGTCGGTCCAGGTGGTCCAGATCAGGTTTGTGTTGGTCAGAATGGCTCCGGAGAGGTTTGCACCGGTCAGATCGGCCTGATGCAGGTTTGCTCCGGTCAGATTGGCGCCGGACAGATTCGCCCCCTGCATCTGCGCCGCGTCCAGTTTGGCGCCCACCAGGCCGGCCCCGGACAGATCCTCGCCGTACAGCAAGGCCCCGGACAGGTCGCAGCCATTGCACTCCTTCGTCTCCAGCAACTTGTCCAGATCAGCCTGGTTCCACGCCCATGCCTGCCCGATTCCCAGCAGACAGACTACCGCCACCATTGCTGAAAGCATCAAAATCTTTATCGTCCACGTCTTCATGATGATTATCCTTTCCGTTTGGTCACGGAAGTGTTGAATGTTGATGTTGTCCGGCCATTAGAGCATGCCGTGCTCAATCCTCATGCAAATCTCTCTTGGGTACAATTTTTCAAGCAGCTTTTCGATCACCTGCATGCCATGAGAATCAGTTATTGTTCTGCATATGCAAGCGATTTCGGATGGAAGTTTTAGACATACATCGTAAAGAAGCTTAAGTTTTTCAGAATTCTTGTCGTTTTCCTTGATGATTACATTAAATCTATCGACAACAATCTCACAATGGTCTATGTTCCAGCATTCATTTTCCG
Organism: Desulfonatronum zhilinae; assembly: GCF_900182865.1. Taxonomy (NCBI): domain Bacteria; kingdom Pseudomonadati; phylum Thermodesulfobacteriota; class Desulfovibrionia; order Desulfovibrionales; family Desulfonatronaceae; genus Desulfonatronum; species Desulfonatronum zhilinae. The sequence goes on along the minus strand of NZ_FXUJ01000010.1, from coordinate 16,714 downwards.
TGAATTTTTCGGAAAATGCAGTACCTGGCATAACAAGCATTGTCAGGCAGAGAAGAATGGCCAAGACAATTTTTTTCTGAATAGTTTGAAAGGTATTCATTATAATGTTATCCTCCTCATTTTACTGTAAAATTACTAAAGTCTACGTACCGCACGAACATGGTAGTCATTTGTAATCACTTGCCACATGGAAACTTCTGAGAAATCTACGGCAAGCGCATAATTGTTGTCATATTCATAAAGAGAAGAAGACCAATACCAAGTCGGTTCCACGCTCATCATCTCCTTGCATGGCGAGATGTACAAACCAAGCAACGCATGCCTGTCCGGCAGATGCCATCCAGTATGTCCGCCCAATGCAAGACCGGATGCCTGGCTCTTGGCTTTCTTCCAGTTCTTGGGCTGGCCCTCCGTGCCCTTCTGCCACATCAGGCCGGCAACATTGTCCGTCACGGTCCCGTCCCCGTTGTCCACGCACTGCTGGGCCTGGGCTTCGCCGGACAGGGCCAGTCCGGTCAGGCAGAGCATGACCGCCATGGCGGCAACCGCGTAAAGCTTTTTCATGATTTTTTCTCCTATTAAGGTTGGACCATAGTGGCCTTGCATCTCTTTCAGCACGATCCATGCCATAAACAAAGCTGCACGAATCCAGCATGTTAGATGAAAGCGCCAACCGCTTAAAAACCGCACTGTTTGCGCCCATTCCGTTGGCACTGCCAGGATTCCTGGCGGGCCAAGGGATGCCGGGAAGCTTTTGGTGGCGTGTTCGGAGCGCAAGGGCAAGGAGGCTAATGGGCGAGGTTTCGCTCCTGGCTGCTGATATCAGGGTGGCAGGTCTGGATCAATGAGGGGGCACGGCCTGGGTTGGAGGCTGTCGGCGGCCTGCTGCGTTCGGGCGGGCATAAACCTTGACCCAGCGCTTCAGGTCCGCCATGTCGGAAAGCATCACTCCGGCCGCGTCCATGTGAACATCGTGATCAAAATTACCCTGAACGCCGGGGGAAGATTCTTGCCATAGTCGTGCCGTGGATATATTCGCAATCCGGATCGCCCGCTCGCCCGGTTCCTGGCAACGGGGCCGCCACAAATCCAACCTTGACCTTCAACACCAGCTTCCCACATCAGATCGAACCATGCGCACGACACCACATACACAGCTCAGAGTTCCGGCGGAGGGGCGTTTTCTTGCCCTTGTTCAAGGCCATGTCCGCGACGTGGCGCGCACCGTGGGCTTTCCGGCCAAGGACGTCCTGGCTCTGGAACTGGCGGCCGAGGAGGCCTTTCAGAACATCTGCGCCCATGCCTACCCGGACGGAACCCCGGGGGACATGCTCGTGAAGGGCGAACTGCTGGAAGGCGAGCTGCGTCTGGAGTTCATTGACGAAGGCCTGCCTTTTGACCCGGCGCTGCTCCAACGCCTGCCCAGGCGGGCGGAAAGCGAGACCGTCGGCCTGGGAATGAAGCTCATCCACCACGCCGTGGACGAGGTCCGGTGGGTGAACCGCGGTCGGCAAGGCAAGGCCTTGTGCCTGGTCAAACAGTTGCCCAGGGACGATACACCGGGAGGCGGGAGCGACGCTCCCTTTGCCCAACCCGCGGTTCACCTTGATTCCGCGACCCACGCGAATCAAGCCGCCATCCCCTCCCAGGCTTCTGAGAGATCGGAGGCATCGGAGGCCCCTGAACAGCCTCTTGAAATCCGTCCGCTCCAGCCCGAGGATGCGTTGCCCGTGGCCCGGTTGTTCTGGCTGACCTACGGATACTCCTACAAGAACGAGGCCTTTTACAGGCCCGAGGGACTTCTGGACCTGGTCGCCCGGGGCGTCCTCGTCAGCTACGTGGCCGTGAGCAGTGACGGTGAAGTCGTCGGTCATGCCGGGCTGTTGCGGCCCGAGCCCGTGCCCATGGCCGAGATGGCCCTGCTGGTGGTCTCTCCGGCGCACCGGGGGCGCGGCCTGATGAGCCGTTTTTTTTCCGCCCTGACGGATCGGGCCCGCAAGTCGGGCCTGTTCGGACTGGCCCTCAATCCGGTCACCAGCCATCCCGTCAGCCAACGCAACGCCATCAACATCGGCGGCCGACCCTGCGGCCTGGATCTCGCGGCCTGCCCGCCCCGTCAGTTCAAGGCCATGGGCCTGGAAGACGGCCCTCGCCACCGGGAGTCCTATCTGCACTGCTTTCTGTATTTGACGGGCCAGGCCCAGGGTCAAGCCCAGGGTCAGGCCCAGGGTCAGGCCCAGGGTTTGGCCCAGACCTTGGCATTTGTCCCGGAGCGGCACCGGCCCATCACCGAGCGCATCTACGAAAATCTGGGACGCCGTTTGAGACCGTTCCCTGACCCGGTGGAAACGGGCCGCGGGTCCAAGGAAAGCCCAGCGGAAAAACCGGGCGGCGTCTATACGGTGTCCTTTGATCGCGGACTGTTGAAGGGCGTGGTGCGGATTTCCGTGGCCGATGCGCGGCAATGGCCGGAAATCCTGCGGGCGGGCACGGATCTTCTGGACATTGCCGGGGCCGAGGTGGTGCATATCGATCTGCCGCTGGCCCAGCGAGCCACGGCAGTGCTTTGCGAATTGGCCGAGGCCGCGGGGTTCTTCTTCGCCGGGGTCTGGCCCCATGCGGCCCAGGACGGCGACATGCTGCGGCTCAGCCGATTAGCCGCTCCACTGGACATGAGCCTGCTGCGCCTGCACTCGGATTTCGCCAATGAGTTGGCGGAGTACGTGGGGGCGGAGATGGCCCGTGTTACGGGGATCAAGGGACAAGCGCATAGCTAGGTCCGAAGCGTGTCCGGGGCGTTGCCTGCGCTGACCCGGCAGATCAGCCGGGCCGTCAACGGCCCGGTAAGCACCACGGCGAACAGACGCAGGGTTTGCAGGGAGAGCACGAAGGCCACGTCGCAGCCGCTGTCCGCGGCGATGATCGCCACGACGTCCAGGCCGCCGGGGCTGGTGGCCAGGTAGGCGCTCAGCGGGTCCACGCCTGCCCAGACGGTCAGGGTCCAGGCCGCGACGCCGCACAGGGCCATCAACACGACGATGGCCAGCAGGATCTGGGGCATGGCCCGCAGGGCGTAGCGCAGGGTCTGGGGCGTGAACCGCAGGCCGATGTACCAGCCCAGGACGGCGTAGGCGCTCCAGAGCAGCCACGGCGGCAGGGTAATCTGCACCAGGCCCAGGGAGTTGAGCACCGCGCCCACTGCCATGGGCAGCAGCAACGCTCCACCTGGGATGCCCGTCCAACGACCGAGGACCACCCCCGCACCCACCAGGGCCAGAGTCTGCGCCAGGGGAACCAGAGGCGCGTCAAGGCCCGGCGACCAGTTCGGCGCGGGCAGATCCGCTGACTGTCCGCCCAGCCCGCCCAGCAGGACGTGCGCGACGGACGATGCCGTGAGCACCACCACGAAGATCCGCAGGTACTGCATGAAAGCCACCATGCGGATGTCCGCGCCGAAGGATTCGGCCATGGCCGTCATGGCCGCGGCCCCGCCCGGAGACGTGCCCCAGGCCGCGGTGGTTCCAGGCAACGAGCCGAAGCGCATCAACCCAAGCCCCACCACGGCCCCGAACACGATGACCTGAAAAATGGCCAGCAAAATGGCCGGCCAGTTCAGAGCCAGGGTGGCCAGCACGGACGGGGTCATGCTCATCGCCACCAGGCAGCCCACCACGGACTGGGCCCCGCCAAAAGCCCAGCGGGACAGCTTCAAATCCGCGCCGCCCAAGGCGAAAACCACCCCGGCCAGCAACGGGCCGAGCAAGGTGGCCGCCGGAAACGACGCCCACTGCAACCCCGCGGCCAACGCGGCGGATGCGGGGAACAGCGCGGTCCACAAGCCGATATTTCTGAAGAGGGACATCTCTTTCTTTGACATGCATCGCGCCCTGGCCATAAACTGCTTTATTCAGGCGACCACAGATACTGACCGATGGAGCAATATTCCTGAAATCCCAATTGACGATAGACATTGAGCCCCATTTTGGACGTATGCAGAATCCCGACCCGGTATCCCGCAGCCTGGGCCTCGCGCAACAGAGCCAGGGTGATCATGGCGCCAATGCCTTGCCGTCGCGCCTCCGGGAGGGTGACGACATTGTAAACGCCGGCCACGCCCGCTCCGAGGTACACCGAGCCCGCTGCCACCGGCTCGCCATGCAGCCGTCCGAGATAGTGGAGAAGCGGCAGTCGTTGGCCGAAGCTGCTTCGCTCGAAGAGATCCATCAGGGCATCCACAGCAAAATCAGGCATGCCGAAGCCCACGGCAAAGGGGTGTCGCCACTGCTTCAGGGATTCGATGTCGTTGACTTTCTCGAGAGTGAAACCGGGCGGTGTCGCGACGTCTCCAGGCAGGTCCCGAAAGTCCATGGCCATCCCGGGTGCGTCCTCCTGCCGGGCGAAACCATGGGCTTCCAGCGCCACTCCCAAATTGGTCGGTCGCGTGGCCGGTCCGGTCCACCACAGCAGGGGCACATCCCTGGCCTTGCCGCGGTTAATCGCCGCTTCAATCACTCCGTCCACCGCCTCAGGAGCCAAATTCGCGCGCATGATGCTGTTGCATAGCGGAAAAGGGATGGTGGTCAGCGACCAGAGCAGTTCAGGATCATCATGAACCTCGGCGTGGGGCAAGAGGCCGAACAGCGGCAGAAAGTCGAACAGATTGTTTTCAATGGCCGTCACCATCGCCGGCGCGGATATGTCTTGCGGAATATCGCTCATTGTGTTGTCTCCTGACGAGTTTAACGGGTTGACGCTTGACCATGCTGGTCAAACACCATGCCTGAAGCCATGTGGTCCTTCACGGAATCCCCCCGCGGCCCCCTCCTGCGACATGGGACTTCATCCTCCCGGGCATGCCGCGCCATCCGGCCTGCCGGGGTATCCCAGGGCCTGGCGGGCATCCCATCCGGCGCACTGCATGGCGTTGAAAATCTCCATGAAGGACGCCCATCCGGAAGTGAAGTCCCACAAGGGCGCGAGGATGATGACGGAAACGTCAATGGTCGGATCGTAGGCCATCAGGGACAGATAGCCATGGGTCGCGCCGGTGTGCCCGTATCCCAGGTTGTCCATGTGCTGCGTTCCCAGGGCGTATTTGGGGTTGGCCGCGGAAGCATCGGTCATCATTATTGCCGCGTTTTCCGGGGAAAGAACGTTTTGCCCCTTGAGCAGGGTGCGCAGGTAGGCGTTCAGGTCGGTCATGGTGCCGTACCCGTTGCCTTCGGCCACGTTGGCGCTCATGTTGTCCGCGCAGTGTTCCTCCACGTTGCCGTCCGGATCAATGATCATGCCGCAGACCGACGGGGCGGGCAGGCGTTTGTCCGCGGCCAGGTAGGGAAAATGCAGGTTCAGGGACACGGGCGTCGTGGGGCCGTACACGTGGTCGCGCAGATAGTCCGTGTAGGTCTTGGGGCCGCTGCTGTGATGCGAGTACACACGGGCGATGATTTCGCCCAGGATCGTGTAGCCGGTATTGCTGTACTTGTAATTGGCCGTGCCCGGCGGAAAAGAGGAGAGATTGTGGATGACGTTTTGCTCCACGAGTTCGGTGGAGGTAAACTGATGGTCGGGGTTTTGCTCCTCCATCCATCCCACATACGGCAACCCGTCGCATCCCGGGACCGGATCGTTGGCCACGTCATACACCCCGGCGTTATGGTGCAGAAGTTGGCGGATCGTGACGCGGTTTTTGTAGGGGATGTTCCAGGAAGGGTCTTCCGGCACGTAGGCCATGTCACTGCCGGGTATGCGGTCCACGATCCGATCCGTATAGTTGAGCCAGCCGTCCTGATGCATCTTCAAGATCGCGGCCGCGGTAAAATTCTTGGTGTTGCTGGCAAAGCGAAAAAATGTGTCCGGCGAGACAGGCCGCGCTCCGGGGGCCGACGAACCGCTGAAGATGACGCCCGCGGGGGTCTGGATCAGAACGCTCAGAGAGGGAACCGTGTTGCCCAGGACGTTTTCCAGGGACGTTCGGACACCGGCAACGGCCCGGTCCATCTCCGGATTCGATGCGTACTGACTTTCGCCGTCGCCGCCGCCACACCCGGACAAGACCAGGATAGCAAACAGCAGCGCCAACAATCTGGTAAAACTGGAAATGTTCAGGATACGGGCAGGGGACTTCATCTTTCAGCTCCTGATTGAAGGTTGGTTTCAGCTTGGGCGCTCATCAACCGATTATCTTCGGCGGCCGCCATTTCCTCGTCCGGCCCAGGGCGTCCGCGGCGATGAGGGCGTGGAGGACGTTTTCGGGCGTGATCACGCCTGCTTCGTTATGGATGCACTCCTCTGAGGCGCAGGCCTTTTGCGCCACCAGCGCCAATCCGGTTGGATCGGCGTTTGTCAGGCCGAGGTCGGCCAGGGTGGTGGGCAGGCCCACGGTCTCGCAGAAGCCGTAGACTGTGTCCATGACTTCAGGCTGCGCGTCGCTGATCTGCAAGCCGGCCAAGACGCCGAAGGCGACCTTTTCCCCGTGATAAAAATCGTGGGTTTCCGCCAGCGCGGTCAGGCCGTTGTGGATGGAGTGGGCCGCGGCCAGACCGCCGCTTTCAAAGCCGATGCCGCTGAGCAGGATGTTGGCCTCCACGATGCGCGAAAAAGCCGGAGTGACGGCCTGGCTCTCGCAAGCGATCTTCCCGGCCAAGCCGTATTCCAAGAGGATGTCGTAGCACAGCCTGGCAATGTGCAGCCCCACCGTGGTGCTCAGACCGCCGCAAGCGTTGGCGGACTGTGTCCGGCGACAGGACTCGGCCTCGAACCAGGTGGCCAGGGCGTCGCCCATCCCGGCCACCAGGAAACGCACCGGGGCCTGGACAATGACGGTCTCGTCCACGATCACCGCGGCCGGGTTCATCTTCTGATAGCAGACGGACTCGAACACGTTGTCCTCGGAATAGATCACCGCGCATCCGCTGCACGGCGCGTCCGTGGAGGCGATGGTCGGGGCGACCACTGCCGGAACCCCGGCCCGATCCGCGGCGATTTTGGCCGTGTCAATGGTCTTGCCGCCGCCCACGGCCGCCACCACGTCCACGCCCTCTTGCTGAATGATCCCGGCGATGCGGGCCAGCTCCGTCTCGCTGCATTCGCCGCCAAAGGTTTCGATGACGACCGAGGCGGACGATCCGTCCAGCCCAGCAGCTGGAAGAACCTTGGCCCGGGATGTGGGCGAAGCCAGGATCAGCCCGCGCCGCCCCAGGGCCTGCATCACCGCGGGCAGCTCAGCCAGAGCGCCCTGGCCCTGGATGTACTTGCCTGGAAACAGTGCTTTCTTGAACATGGTTTCTGTTCTCCCGAGTTCTGTTGGTATCAGGTAAAAAGTAGGCTTGCTTCAGTGTGTCAACAAGCAAGGACTGAATCCTCTTCATGGTGTCCGCGAGTTTCGCGGCTTGACCCGTAGCAGAACGGCCAGGGCCAGGGCCGCCGTGGCCACGCCAACCGGGTTGGAGAGTCCCGGAGAGAGATTGAAGCCGATGGATGCCTGGAGAATGAAGGAGACGGTCACCGCGGTCATGAACAGGGCCGGGACCGTTGCGATCCAATGGAATTTGCCGCTTTGGCGCAGAAAGATCGCCGCGGACCACAGGACCAACATGGCCAGGGTCTGATTGCTCCAGCCGAAATAGCGCCAGATGAGATTAAAATCCTGGGTGCTGACGAGAAAGGCCACGATGAACAGCGGGACGGCCAGAAGCAGTCTTTTGGCCGCCTGGGCCTGGGACAGGCTGAAGGTTTCCGCCAGGATCAGGCGGCTGGATCGAAAGGCCGTGTCCCCGGACGTGATGGGCAGGATGATCACGCCCAGGATGGCCAGAAACCCGCCCACCGGACCAAGCAGGGTCCGGCAGACCTGGTCCACCACCAGGGAGGGCGAGCCGCTTTGAATGACCTGAAACAAAGCCTCCGGGCCATAAAACAGAGTCATCCCGGCCGCGGCCCAGACCAGGGCGATGATCCCCTCGGCGATCATGGCGCCGTAGAACACCAGGCGTCCACTGGATTCATTGCGGATGCAGCGGGCCATGAGCGGGGATTGGGTGGAATGAAAGCCGCTGATGGCCCCGCAGGACAGGGTGATAAACAGTAGCGGCCAGATGGGCAGGCCTTGCGGGTGCGTGTTCATCGTCACGTCCAGGTTCGGCAGGACCGGGGCATCGCCCAGGGCCATGCCCACGAGCACGCCCAGGGTCATGAAGAGCAAGAGCGCGCCGAAAAAGGGGTACAAGCGGCCGATAAGCTTGTCGATGGGCAGGATGGTGGCCAGGAAGTAGTAGCCGAAGATGCAGGCCACCAGAAACTGGACGTTCAGGCCGGTCAGATTGCCCAGAAGCTGGGCCGGACTGAGGACGAACACCACGCCCACGAGGAGCAGCAGCAACAGGGAAAAGAACCGCATCACCCGGCGGGCGTGCAGGCCCAGGAAGGCGCCCACCACGTCCGGAATGGACGCGCCCTTGTTGCGTACCGAAAGCATCCCGCTGAAATAATCGTGCACCGCGCCCGCGAAAATCGCGCCCACCACGATCCAGACCAGAGCCACCGGGCCGTACAGAGCGCCCAGGATCGGCCCGAAGATCGGTCCGATCCCCGCGATGTCCAAAAGCTGGATAAAAAAGACCTTCCAGGTGGGCATGGAAGCGTAGTCCACCCCGTCGGCCATGGTGGAACACGGCGTCGGACGGCTCGGATCCGGGTCGAATATCCGCTCAACCACCTTGCCGTAGGTGAAATAACCCAGAACGAGCAGGCCGATGCACAAGAGCAGAGTTGTCATAGGATTACCTGGTCGGATCAATGACGACGATCTCACCGGAGATGATCTTCGTCTTGGCCGATTCCACGGCATCGAGCACAGCCTGGGGGATGATGTCGCGGGTGTATTGAAAATCCGAGGTGCCGACTCCGCCTTCGGCCACGCCGAAATGTCGCTCTCCCGGCTGGAGATCCCCTTCCACCAGGCTTCGAATGGTTTCATAAACAGCGACGTCAACACGCTTGACCATGCTGGTTAGAACCGTGCCCGGAGCCAGATGGTCCTGTACCGAATCCACTCCGATAGCATAGAATCCATTTTCCTGGGCAGCGAATATGACTCCAATTCCTGTTGCACCACTGGCATGGTAGACGATATCGGCCCCACGTTTGTTCTGCGAGATGGCCAATTCCTTGCCCAATGCCGGGGCGCGAAAACTTTGCGCATAGTCAACCAGCACACGGGCATCCGGATTGACGGAGCCGACTCCCTGTTCGAATCCGCTTTGAAATTTGCGAATGATTGGAACCTCCAACCCACCGACAAAGCCGACGATATTGCTTTCCGTCATCATTCCAGCGAGTACGCCCACCAGAAATGAGCCGTCATGCTCCATGAAGACCAATGAGCTGACATTCGGGGCGGACACCACGCTATCGACTATGGCAAACTTGATGTGCGGGAAATCCTGGGCAACCTGTTTCAAGGCAGATTCATGTTGAAACCCGACCGCGAAAACCAGGTCGTAATTTTCCGTGGCAAATGCTATCAGGTGGTCTTCCAGGTGTTCAACATCCTTGGGCTCGATGAACTGGAAAGAGATACCCATATCTCTTTTGGCCTTCTGCAGTCCATGTAGTGCGGCATCATTGAATGACAAATCGCCCAAACCACCCGTGGAGAAGACGATTCCCACTCTCTGTTCGGCTGATGCGGTAACAGTCATAGCCATCAACCCGACCAGAACGACAACCATCACACAACCTGATTTCCGGAACATACGAGTCACCTTGTGTTAGAGATGTTCAGCACGGACTTTTCCTCGGAGTGGCCTTTGTCTGCGTACGTGGTGCTGATACTTTCAAGCGCGCTGCACAGATTTTCTTGATATTCAATGCTTCAGCTTCATAATGCTCATTTGTCCAATGCTGCGCTGATGCATGGCTGGAAAACAGCCTGTTAGGGTGTCTTGCCCATGTAATCATAAAGCTTCACTGATGGGCATGATGCCGGATTGCCTTGCGTCGTCGATGTCGATGATCGCGTAGCCTTCCGAGGTTTCCTCGTTCATGGAGTCGCTGATAAAGAAAGGCAGGGCTTTCAGGAATTGATCGTTGCCCGCGGACACGGCCTTCTCGAAGGATGCGGTTCCGACCATGGTGGTCTCAATGCACAAGGTTTCTTCCTGCTCCTCATCCAGGTGAACGCAGACGAACATGTGGCCCGGCACGGAGACCAGAAACGGACTCATTTCAAGTTTGCGGAAGACCGAGGCAAAGAGCGCGCTGCCCTCGACACAGTTGGCCTGGGCCGTGCGGACCTGCTGGCCGATCAGGCGGACGTGCTGCATGGCCACGACTCCGGATTCCCCGGAGGATCTGGTGATGTTGCTGTACTTGAACCCCCGGGCCTGGATGGCCCGGTAAACGGCCTTGATCTCCTCGGCCACGTCGTCGGCGTCTTTCTGATAACCGGCAAAGGAATCCACGTATCCGGCCTTGAGGGCCTCCCCCAGAAGCGCGTCCACCACCGGGTGGTTCTCGTTGACGTAGGCCGCAAACAGCCATGACGTGTCCACGAAATCGCCCTCTTCGTCCTCAAAACCCAAGATGCAGTCATTGATGGTGCGCACGGGCACGCGCTTGCTTTTTTCGGTGTGGGGCTGACCGTTGAGTGCAACCCGGGCCGTGACCACCTCCGGGAAGGGCTGGTGAACGGCAAGCAGGGCGTCGTAATCGAACTTCAAGACCGGGTTGATCAGATAGGTCTCGCCCTTTTTGGGCAACAGGCCCTCCCAGACGCTGGAGCTGATCAGCTTGCCGCTGGAAATTTCCACGCGCACGGGTGTTCGGTCGGCGGGCGCGACGATGCTCACGCCCACGAAACCCCATGGGTCGCCAAGAATGGTGGGATCGGGGTCGTCGTCATCGTCGAGCAACGTGGAGGTGGCGATAATCAGCGAAGGGAAGATGCTGTCGTCGATCCCGACCTCGATATCCCATTCCAGATCAGCCGCTTGAAGAGGCAGCGCGAAAACCAGGGCAAGCAGCAGGATGCAAAGCAGACGAGGCATGGTTGTTCTCCGTTAAATGGGTTCGTAACTCCAGAAAACTGAAATCATTTTGAAACACACCAGGGCCGTCATTGCCGCGATACCAAAATAATATTCGCTCCGCTTGTTCATGATGTCGCTGCTCCCTGGCTGAATGGTTTATTGCTTCTCTTTCATGTCAGCATGATCCGTGCCATAGGAAAAGTGTATTTATTTCAGATTTTTATCAATAAATCGTTGTATCCATCGAAAAGACTGTTTACGCCACGTTCGTTGGCGGTGCCAATATATCTGTCGGGCGCTGGTTTGCCCCTTCGTGGATCGTCATAGTACATCTCAGACTCCACGAATAGTGGGCGAGCGTGTGTCGCAATCCCGCGCGGTTCGGGATTGCGAGCCTTGTCGCTTCCAGGTATCCACGGACATTTCCCCCTCGTTCAAACCTTCAGCCCCCGACACACTATCCGCCATGCCCGACACCACTCAAGTACCCGTTCCGGCCACTGTTCAGGATCTGATCCAGCGCTTCGCCATGCACCGCGAGGCTTACAAATCCCCGGACTACAACGAAACCCAGGTCCGCCGGGAGTTCATTGATCCGTTATTCAAGGCCCTGGGTTGGGATGTGGACAATGAGAAGGGGTATGCGGAGCAGTGGAAGGAGGTGGTTCACGAGGATGCGCTGAAGATCGGCGGAGCGACCAAGGCGCCGGATTATTCCTTTCGCCTGGGCGGTCGGCGGCTGTTTTTTCTGGAGGCCAAGAAGCCGTCCGTGAATCTGCGCGAGGCCGTGGCCCCGGCTTTCCAGTTGCGCCGTTACGCCTGGACGGCCAAGCTGCCCCTGTCCATTCTCACGGATTTCGAGGAATTCAGCGTCTACGACACCCGGATCAAGCCCGCGGCCACGGACAAGGCCTCCACGGCCCGGATTCTGTACTTCACCTTCGAGGAATACGCCGAGCGCTGGGCGGACATCGTGGCCATCTTCTCCCCGGAGGCCATCCGCATGGGCGCGTTCGACAAGTACGTCCAGTCCACGACCCAGAAGCGCGGCACAGCGGAGGTGGACGACGCGTTTCTCCTGGAAATCGAAACCTGGCGGGAAAAGCTGGCCCGGAACATCGCCCTGCGCAACGCCGGGCTGACCCAGCGGGAACTCAATTTCGCGGTCCAGCGGATCATCGACCGGATCATCTTTCTGCGCATCAGCGAGGATCGGGGCGTGGAGCGGTACGGACGGTTGCAGGCCCTGCTCAACGGCGAGAACGTCTATGCCCGGCTGCAGGAACTCTTTGACCGGGCGGACAAACGCTACAATTCCGGCCTGTTCCACTTTGAGCGGGAAAAGGGCCGACCCGGCGTGCCGGATGAGCTGACGCCCCGGCTGACCATCGACGACAAGACCCTCAAGGATATCTTCCGTCGGCTCTATTACCCCGAATGCCCGTACGAGTTTTCCGTGCTTTCCGCGGAAATCCTGGGCCATGTCTACGAGCGGTTCCTGGGCAGCGTGATCCGGCTGACCGAGGGCGGCCGGGCCAAGGTGGAGCAGAAGCCCGAGGTGCGCAAGGCCGGCGGGGTGTTCTACACCCCGGCCTACATCGTGGAGTACATCGTCCGGCACACCGTGGGCGAGCTGGTCCGGGACAAGACGCCGCAGGAAGCGGCCGGGATGACCCAGACCTGGAAACCGGCCAAAAATCGTCGTCCGCTGACCGTGCTGGACCCGGCCTGCGGCTCGGGCTCGTTTCTGCTGGGAGCGTACCAGTTTCTGCTGGACTGGCACCTGGACCGCTACGCCCAGGAGCCGGATAAATGGAGCAAGGGCAAGGAGCCGCGCATCTACCGCCACCACCGGGGCGGCTGGCGGCTGTCCACCGAGGAGCGCAAACGCATCCTGCTGACCCATATCCACGGCGTGGACATCGACGCCCAGGCCGTGGAAGTGACCAAGCTCTCCCTGTTGCTCAAGGTCCTGGAAGGCGAAACCTCGGACACCATCCAGCGCCAGCACACCCTGTTCCAGCAACGCGCCCTGCCGGACCTCTCCGCGAACATCAAATGCGGCAACAGCCTGGTCGGCCCGGACTTCTTTCGCAACCGCCAGCTCAGCTTCCTGGGAGATGATGAGATGTACCAGGTCAACGCCTTTGACTGGAACGCGGAATTCCCGGAAGTCATGCAAAACGGCGGCTTCGACGCGGTGATCGGAAATCCGCCCTATGTCCGCCAGGAGGGGCTGGGGCCGTCCAAGGAGTATTTCAGCCGGGCCTATGCCACCTATGCCCCCACCGCGGACCTCTACGTGCCCTTCATTGAAAAAGGCGTCTCCCTGCTCGCGCCCGGCGGCAACTTCGCCTACATCGTGGCCAATAAATGGATGCGGGCCAACTACGGCAAGGGTCTGCGGGAATGGCTTTGCGGCAAGGGCTTGATGGAAATCGTGGATTTCGGCGATCTGCCGGTGTTCCAGAATGCCACCACCTACCCCTGCATCCTGCGCATCGCCAACAGTCCGCCCCGGGAAACGGTCCGGGCGGTAAACGTGAAAACCCTGGATATCCAGGACCTGACTGGCTACGTCCAGGAATCCGGTTTCGACGTGCCCCTGGCCAACCTGGCCCCCAGCGGCTGGACCCTGGTCCGCCACGAGGAACAGGCCCTGCTCCAGAAACTGCGCTCCGTGGGCGTGCCGCTTGGCGAGTATGTCAAGGGCAAAATTTATCGCGGCATACTGACCGGCCTGAATAAAGCCTTTGTCATCGACACCGCCACCCGCGACCAGATCATCGCGGACGATCCCAAAAGCGCGGAATTGATCAAGCCGTTTCTGGCCGGAAGAGATATCAAGCGGTACGTGCCGCTGAAATCAGACAAATTTTTGATTTTCACCCGCAGGGGCGTTAATATCAACGATTATCCCGGCATCAAAGCCCATCTTACTCAATTCAAGGCGGAATTGACGCCGAAGCCAAAAGGTTTCAAGGGGCCATGGAAAGGCCGGAAGCCAGGGCCGTACCAATGGTATGAAATCCAGGACACGGTCGCCTATTATCAGCGATTTGAACAACCAAAGATCATTGTACCCGCCATTGTTCAGCGAGCCTCTTACCAACTTGACCTGGAAGGCTACTTCTCCAACGACAAGACATCCATCATCGCCACGGAAGATCTCTACCTTCTGGGACTTCTCAATTCCAAGGTGCCGGACTACGAGCTGCACAAAATTGCTTCCACCAAGCAGGGCGGGTATTATGAATACAAGCCCATGTACATCGAACAACTCCCCATCCGCCCCATAGACTCCGCCAATCCCAAAGACCTTGCCCTTCACGACAAACTTGTCGCCCTTGTCGAACGGATTCTGGACCTGCATAAAAGATCCGCCTTCGCTTCAACCAGCCATGAACAGACCCTGCTGCAACGTCAGATCGCGGCGACGGATCAGGAAATTGATCAGCTTGTGTATGCGCTGTACGGCCTGAGCCGGGAAGAAATCGCCATTGTGGAGGCGGCGGGGTGAGCCAGAGGGGCGTAGTTTTCTGATTCAGCTTTTCGTTCCAACGCCGAGACAAAATATCGCCAAGGAGCCGTCATGGAAAAATTCTTCAACACCTCCGGGCCGATCAAGACCGAACACCATTACAACATCCCACCTTTGCACCGCATGGACTGGGACGAAATCGCGCATCTGATCCGCTCGGAGCGCTATTTTGTGCTTCACGCCCCACGCCAGACCGGGAAGACGAGCACGTTGTTGGCCATCATGGCCGAGCTGAACGCCGAGGGCCGGTTTGCCTGCGCCTACGCGAACATCGAGGGTGCCCAGGCGGCCCGGGGAGACGAGAGCAAGGGCATTCCAACGGTGTGCAGCGCCATTGCCGGGTCCATCCGCCTGTATCTGGACCAGCCAGAGGTCTTTGCCTGGCTGAACACCACGGGCCGGAACCAGCCGAGCAACGATCTTCTCAAACAAATGCTGGAGCATTGGTCCCGTATCTCGGACAGGCCCGTTGTGCTTCTTCTGGACGAGGTGGACGCCCTGGTGGGCGACACGTTGATCTCCCTGCTGCGGCAAATCCGGGCCGGATACGCCCAGCGGCCCGCGGCTTTTCCCCAGAGCGTGATTCTCTGCGGGGTGCGGGACGTGCGCGATTATCGCATGCATGGCCAAGGGGAAGAGGTGATCACCGGGGGCAGTGCCTTCAACATCAAGGCCAAGTCCCTGCGCATGGGCAACTTCATTGAGGAGGAAGCCCGGGCTTTGTGGCATCAGCACACCGAAGCCACGGGGCAGCCCTTTGCCCCGGAAATCTTCGATGAACTCTGGCTGGACACCAAGGGTCAACCGTGGCTGGTCAACGCTTTGGGCTATGAAGCGACTTGGGAAAACCGGGAAGCCCGGGATCGGACCCGGCCCATCACCCTGGAAGACTACCGGGCCGCTCGTGAACGGCTGATTCTCTCCCGGGCCACGCATCTGGATCAGCTTGCGGACAAGCTCAAGGAGCCGCGGGTGCGCACGGTTGTCGCTGCCCTGCTCTCCACGGAGCAAACGGAACTGCAATTGCCCGACGACGATTTGCAATACGTTGAGGATCTGGGGCTGATCCGCGTTCGTCCCCAACTGGCCGTCAGCAACCGCATCTACCAGGAAATCATCCCCCGTGAACTGACTTGGTCCACCCAGACCATGATCGCCAACCAGGATCTGGCCTGGTATGTCGGCCCGGATCATCGGTTGGACATGGATAAGCTGCTGAGAGCGTTCCAGCAGTTTTTCCGCGAGAACGGCGAAAGCTGGGTGGAACGCTTCGAGTACAAGGAGGCCGGCCCGCAACTGCTGCTCCAGGCCTTTTTGCAGCGTGTGCTCAACGGAGGCGGTCGGCTGAACCGGGAATTCGGCTTGGGTCGCCGCCGAACCGACCTGCTCCTGGAATGGCCCCTGGACGAAGCCTCCGGCTTTTTTGGCCCGGTGCAGCGGGTGGTCATCGAGCTGAAACTGCTCCATGCCCGGAGAAGCCTGGAATCCACCCTGACCGAGGGCCTGGAGCAGACCGCGGACTACGCGGACAAGGTCGGGGCCGGGGAGGCCCATCTGGTCGTCTTCCACCGGGATCCAGGCAAGACCTGGGAAGAGCGGATATGGAACCGGCGGGAACGGTTTGGGAAATGGGAGATTGCCGTGTGGGGGTGTTGAGCGCGTCTGCCCGGATAACGTCAGACCAGGAAAGTGTTGCAAGGATGGTGTTCAGGCCATGTTTTCTCCGCTCATGTACGAGATCGTGAGAAGCGTCGCTCGGGTGTACGGCTGGCCTGACATTGAGGGGGCCGAAGAGGCGGAGCTTGTGGATGTGCCATTATCCGTCCTGCGGTCGTATGTCGGGTCGTATATCGGAACGTACAAACCGAAAGGCGAAGAGGCCGTCGAGGGCATCGATTTCCAGGTCTATCTTGAAGGTTCCGGCCTGATGCTCCGGCTTGCCTTTGAGGGCGGGTCAGGGCGAATGGACCTCTATCCTGTCGCATCCCGGGACCGGATCGTTGGCCACGTCGTACACTCCGGCATTGTGCTGCAGAAGCTGACGGATGGACCTCCAGAACATCTTCCATCGCGGCTACAAAAGCGGCATTTCCCCGTGGTGGAATTTTCCAGTATTTGCTGAGATGAGGTTTAAGTTCCGTTT